>JABCOA020000079.1 GCA_013333875.2 Flavobacteriaceae bacterium
AACGGCCAAACGCCCGAAAACCTGCTGTGGCGGCTGGACGTGGAAGTCGGTTTCCACCACCCCGCCATGCTGCCCGCCGTGGCGCAAGTGGCCGAATGGGCGGCAGCCTGCGGTTTGGATGCGGAACAGGCACGCGGCATCGCGCAAAATGTGTTGGTCAATCCCGTGGACTGGGTGGCCGAATGCCGCAGCATGGCCGCGCTGGGCGTGCGGCGGATTTTGGAAATCGGACCCTCCGGCGGCGTGGCCATGCTGACGCAGGCTGTGCTCGCCGGGGAAGGGATTGAAGTGCTGGATGTTTCCGGCGTGGAAGGCAAGGCGGCGTTGTTTGGCGGATAATGGCGGCTTCTGATTTTTGAAACTGCGGCTGCCGTGAAGTTAAGAAAAGGCTACCTGAAAAATATTCGGCTTTGTTGAGTCGGATATTTTTCAGGTAGCCTTTATTGATAGGATATTTGAATGGTAGCTTGCCGAAAACGAAGCTTCAACGAAGTTGAAAAGCAGCCTGCACATTGGTTTGTCTTAGGTGGGTGGGTAGTTTTGGGATTAACGGGTAGGCCGTATTGGTATTTGAGGCCGTCTGAAAAGTAGCAGCTTCAACGAAAGCAAATTTGAAAATGGCAACCGTCAATCAAGCAACCGCGTGCGTGCGTACCACACACACCCTACGCGTTGGTTTTTAAGTTCCGTGTAATTCACAGGTAGGGTGTGTGGCGCAGCCACGCACGCGGTCGGTTGGATATGCAGGCTACGGCTTGCTACGCGTTGGTTTTGAATTTCCGCGTAATTCACAGGTAGGGTGTGTGGCGTAGCCACGCACGTGATCGGTTGGATATTCAGGCTACGGCTTGCTATTTATAAAACCCAATTATCTCAATATAATCATCATATATAACATGACAATGATTAAAGTGAGATGTTGCATTTGGGAATACTCTCCAGCAAACAAAATCGTTTGCTATTTCTCTTAAAGTATTATCTATATGATTGTAGTAAAACAAACTATCGTCTAATTGAATTAGACTTGCATTTAAATTACCAATCTTTCTTTCTTTTATATATGAATATGGATTGTTAAAATCATGATTACTTAATGCTAAGTTATTTTCCAATATATAATGATTGGATTCAATAAATTTTTTTTGAAGTTTTAATTTCGCATTTTCAATAAAAACATCTACTTGAGAACAATTAAAACTTTTTTTCTTTTTATTAATTCTATTAATCCTGTTGAGTATTTTAATATATCTATTTGTTTCATCATCAACAACTTCCTTAATAGAAGAACCATCACTTAAAAGAGCATATTGCGCACCTTCTCTTATAAAATATTGACTATCCAACCAAATTTCACTACTATCTTCATGATTTATTTTTATTTTTTCTTCGTTTTTATCATATTTTGAATCTAATAATCCATTTTTCCCTGCACATAATAAAACTCTATCTAAATAAGACTGACTAAAATTAAAAATTTTACAATCTGAAAATAGAGAAATTATTTTACTAGAAGGAAAGGTAATTCTTGGATTGTTTTTATTGCACTCATCTCTATTCCAAGAAAATGAAATTTTAAGTAATCCCTTTTCTGAAGTATAAAATAAAGTATTATTTTTTATACTAATATCTGTTGGATAATCATTAATATTTATAATTTCATCTTTAAATATATACTTATTAAGAATATTTTCTTTAATGTTATCCAATTTGGAAATTTTGCTAAAGTCTAATTTGTGGTTATTATTGCCTTTTTTATTACTAAAAATATATTTATATATATCTTTGGAGTTATTCTCTAATTTTAAAATTGAATCATTCAACAAATTTTCCCATTGGCATGCTAAAAGTTGTTTATTGAAATCAATAAGAAACAGAATACCAGAATATATAAAACTATGCTGAAATTCGCCGTTTATTCTTAAGCTTATTTTTTTCATAGATAAAGTCCTTTAGCTTCATTTAAGCGAGCAAATTGCTTATTATTGATATAACCTTTTTTCTTCCATTCTTCAAGAATAGAATTAGGTATTGTCTCCCCTTTACCACTACTAGGGTAGCCGTGCCATATACCATTATTCATATCAGATGAATATTCAATAATACATACATCGCCTTTGTCACCTTGTTTGTCTACTGTTCCGACTTTGTTTATCTTGTTATTATTAACATAAATACCAAAACTTAAAATTTTTTTAGATTCTTCGTGATACATATACCACTTATTGCGAGCCATAGTCGCAAATAAAATAAGTTGTTCATTATCGGAAACACAAAATTTACTTTTTTGTCCCTTGCTAGTATTTCCACTGCCGCTATGATATGGAACAAATACTAGTTTTGTTATATCAAATGATACTTCATCACAGGAACAAAATTGACTATAGTTCTTACACATTTAAAGTTTCTCAATTATCTTTTTTAAAAATCGTGCAGTATAACTGATTTCTGATTTCGCTACATCTTCAGGCGTCCCCTCCGCCACAATCCTCCCCCCGCCATCACCCCCCTCGGGCCCTAAATCCACAATATAATCAGCCGTTTTTATAACGTCAAGATTATGCTCGATAATCACTATCGAGTTGCCTTTGCCTTTCAGACGACCTATGACTTCCAGCAGCAGGGCGATGTCGGCGAAGTGCAGGCCGGTGGTGGGTTCGTCGAGGATATAGAGTGTTCTGCCGGTGTCGCGTTTGGAGAGTTCGAGGGCGAGTTTGACGCGCTGGGCTTCGCCGCCGGAGAGGGTGGTGGCGGACTGGCCGAGGCGGATGTAGCCGAGGCCTACGTC
>JABCOA020000080.1 GCA_013333875.2 Flavobacteriaceae bacterium
CCTAAGGGAATACCTCGCCCAAAGTCACGTACAGAAACCTTGTTGTCCTCTATACGTACCTCTATCTGCTTGCCTGCCCCCATAACAAATTCGTCAATGGAGTTGTCAATGACCTCTTTCAGTAGGATATAGATCCCGTCATCGGCAGACGAACCATCGCCGAGCTTCACTATATACATACCAGGGCGCATACGTCCATGCTCCTGCCACTCGAGGGTTTGTATATTATCGTCTCCGTATTCAGTAATGGGTTTGTTAAAATCTATGGATTCCATGTGTGTTTTTCTATGGTTTTTTATAATTGTTTTACCAATCGTTCTTTGTATTTTATAAAAATCTCAATATTTTCTATTTCTAATTTTCTGTTTTTGCTTAGTTCTAAAAACTCTTGTTCTTTATCAATACCAACAAATTTTCTACCTTGCAAATTAGCCGCAATACCTGTAGTTGAACTCCCTGTAAAAGGGTCTAATATCCAAGCATTAGGTGGGGTAGAAGCTAAAATAAGTCTTGTAAGTACTGATAAGGGTTTTTGAGTGGGGTGCTTGCCACACGACTTTTCCCAAGGAGCAATTGCGGGGAAACGCCATACATCTTTCATTTGTTTATTACCATTCAGTTCTTTCATTAGTTCGTAATTGAAGTAATGAGGAGTTTTTTCTTCTTTTCTTGCCCAAATGATGTGCTCAGTAGAGTGGGTAAAATACCTGCAAGAAAAGTTAGGGGGTGGATTGGTTTTCTCCCAAGTAATAATATTGAGTATTTTAAAACCTAATTCTGTAAGTATTTGTCCTACTGAAAAGATGTTATGCATCGTACCGCTAATCCAAATAGTAGCCTCTTCTTTCATCACTTCGCGTACTAAAGTAAGCCATTGTCTATTAAAATCATTTACAAAAGCTATTCCTTTTGATTTATCCCAATCTCCCTTATTAACGCTTACAATTTCGCCGTTATTTACAGTAAGTCCTCCATTTGATAAAAAATAAGGAGGATCTGCAAAGACCATATCAAACTTGCGATGAAACTGTGGTAACAGTTCCATCGTATCTCCGTGAAGAAGGTAAAATGATTTGTCTTGAGATTTGAAATAGGGGTTAAGCATTATTTCCACAAATCATTATAAGTGTATTCAACTAAGAAATTCCTTCTTTCTTCTATTTCTTTAGAAGACCAATTAATATATTTTTCAAAAATCTCTTTTGTTGAAATAATTGTAGACTCTTCAATAATGATACTTTTCTTTTCTGGATAAGTTATATTGCCTATTTTTGAATTTAAGCCTGCATCTAATAATACTAAATTACCAATATTTGAAATATATTTACCCTCTATAGTTTCCCATTTCCCTGCAGATTTTTCAGGATAGATATGCTCAATACTTATATTATGTAGTTCTACATTTTTATTTTGTTTTTTTAGTTCAATTCTTGTTAAAACATAGCTAACCAATTTCTTTTGTTTTGTAGATTTTGATAAATAATGTAGTTTTGAATCAAAGTTTCTTTCAAACGTTACCTTGTCAGGCAGTTTTTCTTCTAAATTCTTAATGAATTTATCTATAATGTGATGCTTTTCTTGCTTATTAGTAGCATTTAAAAGTTCTCTTGAATATTTGGAATACAACTGGTCTAATCCAGAAGATCTGTTTGAACAGATTGCATTGTGGATGAAGTGAAATTTCTCAATAGAATTTAAAGCTTTTGTTATATAATTTAGGGAAATATGTTTGTTATCGTATTCTCTAATAAGAGACATTAACATTGCATTAGCAACATCTATACTGAAGACTTCACTTATTGCATATATAGAGAAGTAAATAGGATATTCATTTTGTCCAATCCAATCTTCTTTAGAAGGGGTATTAATCTTTCTATATATTAATGAATCATCTAATAATTGTTTTAGAAAGTCTTTGATAGGAACCTTCTTTTTGATTATATTTTTATGGAATTCTTTAAATAGTCTTGAGTCAGATATTTTTTTATAACGCGAAGACCAATAATTATTAAAAAATTTAATTGCTTTATCATTAGCATTATCTAGTATTTTTTTACAAGTATCATTAGGCTCATCTATATGAGGTTGTCAAGGATACAAGTGAAATACTTGATTTTTGATTAAATCAACTACCGTAAGATCTTTTCCTGTAGCATTGAGAGTCATAAATATTGAATAAGCATCAACATTATCACTTGTAGCTACAAAAATCACTTCTAAATTTAAAATTTTATCTCTTAAGTCTTTTAATTCCTGCTCTTCTTTATTTTTAAAAAGGGTATAGAAATGATCATATGCTTTTATTATCTTTTTTTCACCACTTTTAGTTGGCTTTTGTGATTTATCTTTTTTAGAAGGAATACTCTGTACATAACTTTGTAGAATGGGATAAGGCATTCTATTTTCAAGAATAATGTAAGGATTATTATCAACATCTTTAGCAAAAATATATTTGTCGTTGATACCTTCTGCTAAATTATTTAATCCCTTTTCAAAAAACAAATCTCTTATAACACATAACATTATTGTAATTGTGGTAATTCGTTGTTGCCCATCAATTACTTTAAACTCATTTCCTTCGAATTTACCTTCAAAAACCATATGCCCAATAAAATAACTTTCATTAGGTCTAACATCTTGTAAGTCCCCTAAAAGTTCATTTATTTCATTTTCTTCCCAATCATATTCTCTTTGAAAATCAGGAATAATAAACCTCCCTTTAGACAAGGTATTAAGTATTTTTTGACTACGTGCTTCTACATCCATATGATATTCTTTTAAAATTTAATAATTTCTTCTTTTTTTACTTTTTCAACAAACTTATTTAAAGTAGTAAGGTTATAAACACTTGGAATGGCATTGTAGGCTTCTTCTAATTTATTTTTTGCTGAAAGCCAACCTTGTCCATCGGTTATCCAAACAAATTCATAATTCTCATACTGATTGATTTTTGGAGCTACTTCTGAATAAGCCCTTGCTACTTCATTGAGTTTTGATCCTCCTGTATTATAAAAGTTGGTTTCTATTAAATACGTTTTTTTCTTTGTCCTAATAACAAAATCAAAACGTTTTACATCAACCCCAAGACTTTCTATATCAAGAAATAAAGTGCTATTCACTTCTGTTTTATAGAATATCCCTCCTCTGTCAAAAAATAGTGAAACAGCCTTAGACATATTCTTTCCTCCTCTATTTTTACGTGCATTAGTATCTAATCCTACTTCAATTCCAAAAACATAATCTACTAAATTAGTGATTTCTTTATTTTTAAAAACTTCTGCTAATCTTGTTTCATGAATGTATTCTAAAACACCTTTAGGAGAACTGAAGTAGCTTTCTAATGAAACTATTTTGCCATTATTATTGAATGTTTTAGTTTTTTTGTTACGTACTGCTATAAGAATATCTAATACTTCAAACACTTTTGGATTTTCCTCATATAGTTCATTTATAGCCTCCTCTATATTTTCTTTTCCAATAAGATAATTGAGTTGGTTGAGTTTTATCGCTATTTTGTGTACATTCCTTGTTACTTTATTGAAATCTACAAAATAATCAAGAGTAGCATTGGTTTTACTAAGCTGTGATAAGAATATTTTAAATTGCTCTTTCATAATTTTTAAATTGGTTGTAATTTGTGATTAATAATTCATTTAATACCCCTCGCTTTTCAGGGTTAGCATTGATATTTCTCTTAGCTAATACACGCTTTATCTCAAAGTTAGCATATAGTTCATCAAAAAAATGATTATTTTCATCTTTCCCTTTTACATCTGAATTACTGAGTATCCAATAGTAATTTAGATTGTCTAATTTCTGGCAGAAATCTCTTAATCTAATTTGTTCGTTATCATCAAAATTGTCTTTTGCATAAGCATTGAAGTTAGAAGTCTCGCTCAAAGGTTTATAAGGAGGGTCAAAATAGAACAAGGTGTTCCCATCGGCATATTGAATAGTTTGCTCAAAATCACCACATATAATTTCCACCTTTTGCAATGCTTTACTTACAGCTAAAATGTTTTCTTTATCGCAAATCATAGGATGTTTGTAACTACCTATGGGCACATTGAACTCATTTTTACTATTTACACGATATAAACCATTGAAACAAGTGCGATTTAAGAATATAAATAAGGCTGATTGC
>JABCOA020000081.1 GCA_013333875.2 Flavobacteriaceae bacterium
ACATTTATATGAATATTTAATCATAAATATACTTAAACATATTCTTTTTATTAAAAAAATGACTATCAAACACTTCATTACTGAAATAGAAAAAATAATTCCCTTTGCACAGGCGGAAGACTTTGATAATGTGGGACTTCTATGCGGAAATCCAGAACGGGAAATCACTAGCGTTTTAATCTGTCACGATGCCTTGGAAAGCGTCGTAGAGGAAGCTGTAAAAAAAAACGCAAATGTGATTTTGACCTTTCATCCGATTATTTTTTCAGGATTAAAGTCCATCACAGGCAAAAATTATGTAGAAAAAGCTATCCTGAAAGCGATAGAAAACAAAATCGCCATCATCGCCCTTCATACCGCGCTAGACAATCACTATTTCGGTGTCAATCACAGGATCTGCAGAGAATTAGGTTTAGACCAGCTTAAAATTTTAATTCCAAAAAAAGAAAATCTTTTACAGCTAATCACCTATGTTCCTATGGATTATGCCGAGCAGGTCAAAAAAGCTCTATTTGAGGCTGGAGCAGGGAACATCGGTTTTTATGATGAATGCAGTTTCAGCATCGGTGGAGAGGGAACTTTCCGCCCGATAGACGGTTCTAATCCGTTTTTAGGCAAAAAAGGAACGACTGAAAAAGTCAATGAAATTCAGATTTCTGTGATTTTTGAAAAATTCAAAAAAAATCAGATTATTTCCGCTATGAAATTCGCTCATCCTTACGAGGAAGTTGCCTACCAAATCTATGCGATAGAAAACGAAAACCAATATTCTGGTTTGGGAATGTTTGGCGAATTACCTGAGGAAATGGAGGAAAAAGAATTTCTGAATTTCGTGAAAGAAAAATTTCATTTAAAAATCATCTGTCATAGTGGTTTTACTGGTAAAAAGATAAAAAAAGTGGCTGTTTTAGGCGGCAGCGGAGCCAGCGGAATCAAAAATGCCCTGCAAAACCAATGCGATGCCTACCTCACCGCAGATATGAAATATCACGATTTTTTCACGGCTGAAAATAGAATTTTGCTGTGTGATATCGGGCATTTTGAGTCGGAGCAATTTGTAGTTCAACAATTATATGAAATTTTATCAGAAAAATTCACTACATTTGCAGTTTCAAAATCAAGCATTAATACCAACCCTGTAAATTATTTCTTATAAGTTATGGCTAAGAAAAATATAGAAATCTCTATTGAAGAAAAACTAAGAACTCTTTATGACCTGCAATATATCGATTCTAGGTTAGATGAAATCCGCAGTACCAGAGGCGAGCTGCCGATAGAAGTGGAAGATTTGGAAAACGAAATCGAAGGTCTTAATAAAAGAATTTCAAAGTTAGAAACGGAAATTGAAGATTTCAACAAGGAAATCAGCACTAAAAAAGAGGTGATCAATCATTCTCAAACTTTGATTGAAAAATATAAAACTCAGCAGGATAATGTAAAAAACAATAAAGAATTTGAAGCATTATCAAAAGAAATGGAGTTTCAGGAATTAGAAATCCAGCTGGCTGAGAAAAAAATAAGAGAATTCGAAGCTAAAATCTCACAAAAAAATGAGGTTCTTTCTCAAAACAAAGAAAAAATAGAAGAGCTGGAATCTCACCTAAACTTCAAAAAATCTGAGCTAAACTCACTAATCACAGAAACTCAAAAAGAGGAAGAATTTTTAGTGAAAAAATCCGAAGAATTCGCAGCCCTAATCGACGAAAGACTGCTTTCTTCTTATAAAAGAATCAGAAACAACTCTGCTAACGGGCTTGCTGTGGTAGGTATAGAAAGAGGTGCGCCGAAAGGGTCTTACTTCACAATTCCTGCTCAGAAATTAGTAGAAATAGCACAGAGAAAGAAAATCATCATCGATGAACACAGTGGAAAAATCCTAGTAGATGATGAACTCGTAAGTGAGGAAAATGCTAAAATGGAAGAAATCATCAGATTCTAAATAAAAAAACCGAGAAATTCTCTCGGTTTTTTTTATTTTTTAACTTACCAAAAGGCTGCAACCTCTGATATCCGAATGGTCTATTCTTCCCAGAACTTGAAATTTCCCTTTGTGGATTTTCCCTAAATCTTGTGTCGCGATAAAACTACACGAATGTTTATTCGCTAAGTCTATAATATTGATTGCCCCAGTCCTTCCCTCTTCCATGTAGGAAAACGGATCTTCCGTATTACGAACCAAAATACACATCCATGCTGGACACAGATACTCATTATTCCCCAGCGAATATGCCTGCGAAAGGAGTTCTGTCATGGAATATTCAGAGTAGATTTTTTCGGTTTGGAAGCTGTTTTTCAATATTTCCAAAAGTTCATCTTTAGTCATTTCTTCTTTCCTGCCTTTCATTCCGCCTGTTTCTATGATAATCAAGTCTGGGTTTTTAGCCAAATCAAAACCTTCGTTTTCCTTACAAAAATCTGCAAAATCCAACAAAGCAAAACTAACCCCAAAGAGAATAATTTTCTTATTATTCAGTTTTTTGAGAAGGTCAAGAAGTTCCTTGTGATTATACAAGAAATAGCCATTTTCCTGATGACCAGATTTTTTTATCAAAAAGTCTACCATATAGATTAGCGATGAATTTTGGCGTTCTAAATAACTTGGCAGCAGCCCTAAAAATACAAAATCTTCTGGCTTCCCGATGAACTGCTCAAAACTCTTGTAAACGCTCTCTTCGTATAAACCAAAATCCGCTACCCAATGCTTGGAAAGCGTCTGAATATTAGTCGTTCCAGATGACTGGAAAAAGTTTTCCTTTTCTTTATTTTTATCTAAAATCATGTGGTTTTTGAACATTTCTATCGGCAGAAAAGGAATCTCAGAAATCTGAGTGATTTGGTCTGGATTGATATTTAAGAAATCAACAAATTTTCTATAAACCTCCACATTTTCATACTGATAGCGAAAAGTTTCCAGACATTTTTCCCTAAAATCCTGCTCCGTTTTTATATCAAAAATTCCTTTCATTTGTCCATTTATTTATATTCCAGCAAATCAAATTTCTGCCCATCAAAAACACCATAAGTGAAATAAGAAATCCAGTCGCCAAGGTTGATGTAGAGCGAACCTGTTTTATCCAAATCCAAAACCATCGGCAGGTGACGATGCCCAAAAACAAAATAATCTATCTTTTCTGTTTTCAGTTTTTCTTTTGCGTAAAGAATCAGAAATTCCTTGTCTTCGCCCAAAAACTGTTTGTCTTCCTCTCCTGAAATCAGTTTATTTTTCGTGGAAAGATATATCGCCAGCTTCATCGCGATATCTGGGTGAAGCCACTTGAAAAGCCAACGAGACACAGGATTGGTAAAAACTTTTTTCATTCTCTTGTATCCCCTATCCCCTGGACCTAAGCCATCACCATGAGCGAGGAGGAATTTTTTCCCATTAATTTCAAAATATTGTTTCTCAAAAAAAACAGGAATGCCCAGCTCTTTTTGGAAATAGTCTTTCATCCACAAATCATGGTTCCCCACGAAAAAATAAATATCTATTCCGCTGTCTTTCAGTTCTGCGATTTTCCCAAAAACTCTTATAAAACCCTTAGGAACTACATAGTCCCACTCGTGCCAAAAATCAAATAAATCTCCCATCAGGAAAAGCACCTGACAGTCATGCTTTATCTCATCCAGCCACTGCACGAAACGCTCCTCACGAGGTTTGCTCTCGGCAGGCGTAGGCGCCCCGAAATGCTGGTCTGATGCGAAATAAATTTTCTTTCCTTCTTGGAGTTCTATTTTCATTTTGTTTAATTATTCATTGTCCTCCGCAAACCATTCTCCGTAAGAATTTTCGGTTTCGTGGAGTTTTAGATATACTAGCTGCACTTGGCTCGGCAGTCTTTTTTTGATTTTATCAGCGATTTTGTAGAGCATATTTTCGCAAGTGGGCTGATAATCACAGTAGATGACTTTATGCCCTTTCTGCTCCAGTTCTTTCCCTAAATCTTTATGAGGCGACAACACATTCACCATCAGTCCGTGGTCCCATTCATCCACGATTTCTTCTTTCACGATAGCTTTGAGGTCGCCAAAGTCAAGCACCATTCCGTTCTTTTCGTTGTTTATATCATCTATCGGTTTTCCCTTTATGGTCACAAAAAGTTTGTAAGAATGCCCGTGTATATTCTTGCATTTTCCATCATATCCGTAGAGAATATGAGCCGTCTCAAAAGTAAAAATTTTAGTTACCCTAATCATAGGGCAAAGATAGTGATAATGATTTAAAACAAAACCCTGTTCATATTATGTATTTTTAACTAATTTATTTTTCTATATTTGCGCATATTTTAACTTTTATCTATTGAACTATTATCATTATCAATGCCAAATTTTGCAGATCCGCAGATTTGGATTAGTTTATTAACATTGACCTTCTTGGAGGTGGTCTTGGGAGTGGATAACATTATTTTCGTTTCCATTTTGTCCAATAAACTTCCTGCTCAACAGCAAAATAGAGCCAGAAATATCGGGTTGTTTTTTGCGATGATTTTCCGTGTCGGATTATTATTGACCATCAGCTGGTTAATCGGGCTGAGCGACCCTGTTCTCACATTAGATTGGTTCAATGACCCACAAAACCCAGGCAATACATTGGCTTTAAGCTGGAAAGATATCATTCTACTCTGTGGAGGGCTTTTCCTTATCGTGAAAAGTACGATGGAAATCCACCACAAAATGCAGGGTGACGAGCACGAAGAATCTAATACATCCAAAGCCTCTGCGGCGATTACAATGGTTATCGTGCAGATTATTTTAGTGGATATGGTGTTCTCGTTAGACTCTATCCTTACGGCAGTGGGACTTGTTGATAATGTGGCGATTATGATTGCAGCTGTGATTATCTCTATGACAATAATGATGCTCTTCGCTGGAAAGGTGAGCAACATCATAAACGCTCATCCGAGTTTACAGATGCTGGCGCTTTCTTTCTTGGTTGTAATCGGTGTATTACTCGTTGCAGAAGGTATCCACCAGCACATTAGCAAAAATATTATTTATTCTTGCTTGGCATTCAGTTTAACAGTAGAGTTTTTAAACATCAGACTTCGTTCAAAACAAGAAAAACAAAAAAAAGCGGAATAATTTCCGCTTTTATTCTTATTTATTAAAATGACTACAACAATCAAACGCCCCATTACCTTAGAAACCGCACTCAAAGAAGTAACCGAGGAGCGCTTTTGCAAAGGACATCATTACAAAAATGTTGCCCTAACCGATGAGATGGTCGCGCAAATTGTGCAAGTAAAATCGTTGGTTAATATGGGATTTATCAATACCGATATTACCGATGAAGCGCTACAGTATTTGGCGACTCTACCAAAGCTAAAACTCCTTTTCTTAGAGGACAACAAACAAGTTACAGGCGAAGGCTTTAAGTACTTTGCCGACAAAACTATTGATCATATCTCGCTGGACGGTTGTCCCGTAACTGATGAGACACTAAAAATTGTCCTACAAGTACCACGCCTGAAGTCTCTTTCGCTAAAGAGAACCCGAGTTACTTTTGAAGGACTTATGGCAGTAGCACACTACAATAAGGTGAGTTTCTACCTTGATAAACCTTTCACTGCCGAGCAGATAAAAGCCTTTGAACAAGCCCAACGCACCGCAGGCAAGAAGAAACCAGCGGCAACCCCTACCGATGATTTGCCCGTAGTAAAGCAA
>JABCOA020000082.1 GCA_013333875.2 Flavobacteriaceae bacterium
CCCTTCGTAGAAAATACGGGGGATTTTGTTTATTAAATAGATAAAGAAGAAAAGATAAATATCTTATCTTTGGGAAAAATATTAGTTTATGAAATTTTTTAAATTATCTCTTTTAGCAGCTGTTTTGTTTTTTGGAGTGGTTTGTGCGCAAGAAACGCCTAAGTCCCTGCCAGTGAAGTCTACTGAAGATAAAAATATTGTCTTGAACTATGTTGATAAGGAAGCTGTTTTTCCAGATGGAGGAGTAAATGGTTTTCGTAGTTTGTTGGCTTCGAAGGTAAATACAAATAAAATAAATGAGTATGAAAATCTTCCCAAGGAAGAAGTGAAAAAAATTAAAAAATTGATTTCGCAAAAGAAACCGATTTCCAAAACAACAATATCATCCGTTTTGACATTTATTGTTGAGCTAGACGGTACAATTTCCGATATTTCAGCAAAAGGAGAAAATCAATCTTTTAATGAAGAGATAGAAAGAGCAGTAAAATCCATACAAACCAAATGGATTCCTGCTGAAGTAAAGGGGGGGAAAGTTAGAAGTAAGTATTATGTGCCTGTCAAGATAACGATTGAATAACGAAAACTCCCTCTGTAGAAAATACGGAGGGAGTTTTTTTGTCTATGAAATAGATAGAGAAGAAAAAAAATGGGATTAAAATTTATTTTTATACTTTTGCGCCCAATTAATTTTTATTAGAGATGAAGAAATTAACATTAGTTATTTTAGCGCTTGCATTCGGAAATGCATTTGCACAAGAAAATGAAACAGTTACAGATTCTGCGGTTGCAGTTGTAGAAGAGGTAGTGGCAGAGCCAGAACCACCGAAAAAAAACTGGTCTATAGAAGGACAAAACACATTGATGCTAAACCAAGCGGCATTCTCTAACTGGGTAGGCGGTGGAGCTAATAACTTGGGTTGGCTAGTAGGAGTGAACTACAATTTCACTTACCAAAAAGACAAAGACCTTTGGGAAAATAACATTATCCTAGGATATGGAAGAAATAATACCCAAGGATTAGGAAACAGAAAAACGCAGGATAATATCAACATCAGCACAAACTACGGTAGAGCGATCTCTCAAAACTGGTATGTATCTGCTGGAGCGAGCTTTCTTTCTCAGTTTGATAATGGATATGCTGACGGGAACAACCCAAGCGCTGCGAAAATATCTAGCTTTATGGCGCCAGGTTACTTGAATATCGGGGCTGGTTTTACTTATAAACCGAATGAGGATTTCACGCTTACTTTGAGACCTGCTAACGCAAGAATGACTTTTGTTTTAGACAAGGATTTACAATACAAAGGAAACTACGGACTTAAAAACGATGGAGACAGTATGCTATTCCAGTTCGGGTTCTATGCAGATGCTTCTTATAAAGTGAAATTGATGGAAAACATCCACTTGACAAACAAAGCATGGTTGTTCTCTAACTATCTAGACCACCCAGAAAGAATCGCAATGGGATATAGCGGAATTCTTAACTTGAAAATCAACAAGTATATTTCGTCTAATATCACTCTGGATCTAGTGTATGACCACAACCAAATCAGAAAAACTCAGCTGAAACAGACACTTGGACTTGGGTTTGCTTATAACATCAGCAATGGTGTGAAAAAAGCTGACACATCAAGAAACGCTGACTGGAAGCAAAACTAAAATATCATCAACTGAAAAATAAGATTTATCCAAAAGGGTAAATCTTATTTTTTGTAATATTGTGGAACGCTAAAAAAATAATTTAAACAATAAATCAAAAAATGAAACCGAGTTTTATTTTCTTGCCGTTGAGTAATGAGAAATACAGCTATATGCTATTGCTTGATACAGGAGAAATTATAGAGTATGAAAACGGAAAAGAAATAACAAAATTTGGAGATTATGGTTTGTTTAAACAATATTATCTTAAACTTAACCAAAGAGTCTGTATACCTGATGAAATAGAAGGTTTTTTCAGTCCGAATGAATTGACGAAGAACTATCTTGCAGACCAAGATAAAATCCTAAATATAGAAAATCATATTGATGATTATTTAGCTGTGTTACAAGAAAATTTGTCAATTAAAATTGATAAATCCAGATTAGGAGAAGGAACATATATGCTTAAAATTTTAAAAGAAATTAGAGAAGGAATTTCTTATGATGGCTCTCAGAAATATGAAATTCCCATTATCATTCTATATGGAGAGTATATCCGAGAATTATGCCCACAGAAAAAATGGTGTGTGAAACGAGATTATAATGTGCTGGGGGAGGAGTATTACTATCCTACGCTTGAGGGTGAAGATATTAGAGATTATGTGCGGGAAATGCTATATAATGAGGGGGATGATAAAATATTTAACTTCCAATATTTGCTGGATATGGCAGAGATAATAAAAAATGAGTAAAAGTTCTGTTTTAGGCATTTTTATAATAAGATGATATTATCATAATACATCAAAAATCCATAAGATATGAAACAAGAAGTGTATTTATGTGAGCAAAAAGGAACAACTTTCATCATGGTTGATACCGAAGAAAATATTCAACAAGCTATTGAAAGAGACAAAGATGAAAATAGAAGTGAATTTGTAAAATATTTACAAAGGAATGACCCATCAGGATTTAATGAATTCAGAGCCAGAAAATTGAACTCATCCAAAGACAAGATAAAAGAACCTTTAGGAATTAGTTTTTTAGGAGTAGAGGAAACAGATGTGGAATACTTAAATAGTCAAGTAGAGTATTTAAATATTAATAAAATTAATATTCGAGATTGCAAACTTGATATACCATTGCCTGAGCATATTACAGATAATGTGAAAACTTTTTTCTGTGGAGGAAAAGTAAAAGGAGTAATAGATTTGGATTTATATAAAAATTTAGAAGAAATTAATATCTTGGATTGGGATACGAAAATAAAATTCAAAAATGATTCAAAGAAAAATAATATTAGAAAACTAGTCGTATGGTATCATAAACCCAAAGAAAAAACACTCAAAACATTGATAGAGTTTTTATATAATTTGGAAATATTAGAAGTAATTCATACCAATATAGAGACTTTGGAAGGAATAGAAAATCTTAGGTTTTTAAAGGAAATAGAAATACAATATGGACGAAATCTAAGACAAATAGATTATCTCAATGAATGTAAAAAGCTGGAAAAAGTCTTTTTTAATAATTGTAAAAAGATAGAAGATATGGAAAAACTGCACCAGCGCGAGGGATTATATATTCGGAAAGCAGCCTTGTCAGGATAGATAATGTCAATATAATCAAATTCTTACAGCTTGGTGAGCCGTAATATATTTTGTGTTCTTTTCCTATCCAAGAAATTTTCATAAAATAAAATAAAAATCTTCTTGCTTAGTAGAAAAAAATAATTATCTTTGCACTCTCAAAAGGGAGAATAATTTTAAGTTTAAAAAGTAATGGAGCAGTAATGCTACCTCTTACAAGAAAAAGTATATAAAATGAAAAGAACATTCCAACCATCAGAAAGAAAGAGAAGAAACAAACATGGGTTTAGAGAAAGAATGTCTACACCTAATGGTAGAAGAGTTTTAGCTGCAAGAAGAGCAAAAGGAAGAAAAAGATTGACAGTTAGCGAAGCAAGAGCTAAAAGATAATCTGTCTTCTGAAAATAAAATAACAGTGTCTGAAAGAGTCTATCTTTTGGACATTTTTTCGTTGTTATAACTTTCGGTTGTTTTTAACATTTTTTTTAATTTTAGATTTAACCTTTCGCAAAAAAAATCATCAAACAAATAGAAGAACCTAATGAAGGTAAAAGATGAAGATATTATCTGTCTTATGCAAAGTCCTGAAAATCAAGAAAAAGGACTTCGTATGATGATGAATGCATATCAGAGTCGGTTGTATTGGCATATTCGTAGGCTGGTCAATGATGAAGATGCCGCAAAGGATGTTTTGCAGGAGACTTTTATCAAAGTCTATCAGAATTTTTCACAATTCAAAAAAGACAGTCAGCTCTACACATGGCTCTACAGGATAGCTTCTAACGAGGCTCTGCAACATCTAAACAAGGTAAAAAAAATGCAGAAAACGGAGCAGGATGCAGATGTCTATCTAGAAAACCAGAAAGCAGAAAATAGCGGGAGAAATGCGGATGAGATAGAAGATTTGCTGCAAGATGCGATACAAAAATTACCAGAGAAACAACGGATGGTTTTCACGCTGAGGTATTATGATGACCTGCCGTATGAGGAGATTAGCAAGATTTTGGATATGTCAGTAAGTACACTGAAAACCAACTATCACTATGCGAAAACCAAAATAGAACAATATATTTTAGACCATAGCGAAGAATTTTAAAAATGAAAAAAATAGATATAGAAAAATGGGAACGAAAAACGCCTAAACTGCCAGAAAACTTTTTCGAGGAAATGCAGGAAAAAGTTTTGGATAAAACGGTAAGGGTAGAAAAACGACCTGTAAAAAGGTTTAAGATAAACCCAGTGTGGGCTTCTGCAGCGGCGATAGCGGTGATTTTTGGGATTTCGTTTTTTGTGAATGTCAAGAATAAAAATGTGGAAGTAACACAAAACCCTCAGATGGTTCAGACTGAAAATGTTTCCACTCTAAATCAAGAGCAAAACACTGAACCTAAAATAGATGTGTTGGGTCAAGAAGTAACAGAAAATCAGTCTTATACAGAACCGAAAACATCTTTCGCAGGGCAGAGTTCTGATGCTGTTTCCAAGCAGAAAGTGAAAAATCTTTCTACGAAGCTCAAAATGGAAGAGGTTCTAAATGTCATGAGCGAAGAGGAACTTCAGGAGTTAGCCACTAATTACGAACAAGATACTTTTTTAGACTTATATTAATTAAAATTTTAGAAATGAAAAAAATATTTTTCTTATTAGCCATATCTTTTGGAATGCTGGTTTCTGCACAAAAGAACAATGCAAAATCCAATGGAAAACACCACGAGGACAAGAAAAGCCATATTCATGATTTTGAAAAAATGACACATGAAGAGAAAATGGCTTTCATTCAGCAGTTGAATATCAATAAAATCACTAAAGAATTAGAGCTTTCTGGTGAGAAAAAAGAAGCAGTAGAGAAGGTTCTCAGCGAATATTTCACTGCTAAAGGCGATATTATAAAAAACTTTAAGCCAGAGGATACTCATAAAAACCTGACTGATGAAGAGGCTTTAAGAAAGATAAATCTTGGTTTTGAAGTTGCTCAAAAGGTTTTGGATAACAGAAAATTTTATTCCAAAAAATTACTGGAACACCTTTCTCCACAGCAGGTTTTGAAAATTTATAAAATAGAGAAAGATATCAAGAATTCCTTTAAGCATAAACACGATAAAGACAAACATAAGACTAAATAAATTTATACACAAAAGACTGATATTTTTCAGTCTTTTTTTAGTTTATACTTGAGATTTATTATTTATCTTCGCGAGAAAATAAATATTTATGAGAGCAGTATTTTTATCATTGTCCATGTTCTGTTTAAATCTTGTTTTTGGGCAAAACATAGAGGAAATCAAACTAAATGTTAATATTCAAGACCCTATGAAATCTACAAAAAGTCTGAGTTTATTGGATTTGAGAGAGAATAAAGAAGTGGGTCAGATTAAAAAAAATTCTTCAGGAAAAGAATCTAAAGTAGTTTTTCAAAAAGAAGAAAAACAAGCTGTGAAAGAATGGTTTGAAAAGTATAATGAAACTAAAGGAAAAGATGAACTGTATTTGGTTTTGAAGAAACTAAATATTTCACAAGAAGATGCTCAGAACAAATTGGAGGTTTCTGCAGGAGTATTTGCAAAAAAAGCAGATAAATTTCATTATATCTCTAAAGTGGATACGGTACTTTTTGACCAAGGAAATTCAAATGCTTTGGTTCGTGCTATTCCTGCTCTTCTCGGAAATGTAATAAAAAAATCATACAAAATTGTTCCTTGGAAAGAAGAACTTTCGCAGGAAAATCTTGCTAATTATGAAGAAGTAATGAAACAAAATATGCCAGCCTTTACAGAAACAACATTAAAGGATGGGGTTTATAAAAGTTATCATTCATTTTTTAGACAGACACCAGAAGAAGGACATTTTACTATTGTAAAAAATGAAAAAGGTGAGGTTGTTAGAGCGGTAAAAGAAGATAAAACAAAAATTCCAGCGAGACAAATCAATATCTATGTTGCTGATGGGAAAGCCTATAAAAATACTCTTGTGGGCTTTGTAGAAATGGAAAAAGATAATAAAGGTTACTATATAATGTCTAATCATGCATCCTTATTTCCAGTAAAAACGGGTCCAACATATGGAATAATGTTCGGAGTGGCAGGTGGTTTAATTGGTGGCTTGATTGGCGGAACAATAGATGCGGTTAGAGATAATAATAAAGCTAAAAAAGGACAAGCCAAAGAAAAATCTAAATACTACATAGACCATCTTACAGGCTATTATATGTTGGAAGAATAATAATTTATACCAAAAGAGATTGATTTTTTCAGTCTCTTTTTTGTTATCTTTGCAGGATACTGATTTTTGAAATGAAAAATATAAGAAATTTTTGCATCATTGCACATATTGACCACGGTAAATCTACCTTGGCAGACCGACTTTTGGAGTATACTAATACGGTGACACAGAGGGAGTTGCAGGCGCAGACTCTTGATGATATGGATTTGGAAAAGGAGCGAGGAATTACCATAAAATCCCACGCTATCCAGATGGACTATGAATA
>JABCOA020000083.1 GCA_013333875.2 Flavobacteriaceae bacterium
GCTTTGAGGGATTTTTCTGACCAGCCGATTTTAGTGGATGGGAAAGATATAAAACCCGATGTGAAAAGGGTTCTCTCTCAGATGAAAACTTTTTCAGAAAAGGTGATTTCGGGTGAGCACAGAGGGTTTTCAGGAAAGGAAATCACGGATGTGGTGAATATTGGGATTGGTGGTTCGGATTTAGGGCCAGTGATGGTCTGCTCGGCATTGAAACATTTTAAAACAAGGCTGAATGTACATTTTGTGTCTAATGTAGACGGAAATCATTTGGTCGAAACGCTTAAAAACCTCAGTCCAGAGACCACACTTTTCATCATCGCTTCTAAAACTTTTACCACGCAGGAAACGATGACCAATGCTCATTCTGCAAAGGATTGGTTCTTAAAATCTGGCAGCGAGGGAGATGTAGCGAAGCACTTTGTGGCGCTTTCTACTAATATTTCTGAGGTTAAGAAATTTGGAATCGCAGAAGAAAATATTTTTGAATTTTGGGACTGGGTCGGTGGTCGCTATTCGCTTTGGTCTGCTATCGGTCTAAGCATAGTGTTATCAATTGGTTATGATAATTTTGAACAGCTTTTAAAAGGAGCAAATGACACAGATAATCATTTCCAAAAAGCAGATTTTTCCGAAAATGTTCCAGTGCTGATGGCATTGCTGGGCATTTGGTACAGAAATTTTTTTGATGCAAGTTCGCACACAGTTTTGCCTTATTCACAGTATCTTGACCGTTTTCCTGCTTACCTTCAGCAGGGCGATATGGAGAGCAATGGTAAGTCCGTGGATAGAAATGGCGAATTTGTGTATTATGAAACTGGGCCGATTATCTGGGGAGAGCCAGGAACTAACGGACAGCACGCTTTCTATCAGCTGATTCATCAGGGAACAGAGCTGATTCCGTCGGATTTTATCGCTTATGCGAAGTCTTGTAATTCGGTTTCTGACCATCAGGAAAAACTTTTGGCGAATTTCTTTGCACAGACAGAGGCTTTGGCTTTTGGAAAGGATAAAGAGCAGGTTTTAGATGAATTACAAAAAACCAATAAATCTGTTACTGAAATAGAAAAACTGGTAAATTATAAGATTTTCCAAGGAAATATTCCGACAAATTCATTTTTGTTCAAAGAATTAAATCCTTTTTCACTGGGGCAGCTTATCGCTTTGTATGAACACAAGATATTCGTTCAGGGAGTGATTTGGAATATATTTAGTTTTGACCAATTTGGGGTGGAACTCGGAAAAGTCCTCGCAAACAGAATTTTACCTGAACTTATCAATTCTGATAAAATTTCTTCCCATGATTCTTCTACGAATGGATTGATAAACTATTATAAAACAAACAAATAACAAAAACCAATGACTATGAAAACTTTATTGCTAATAGTTTTAATTTTCTTTTCTGGATTGATACAAGCTCAAGATAACTTGCTGAAAAAATCCGAAAAAGGGGATGCAGAAGCGATGTATTATCTCGCATCATCCTATTTTATGGGAGAAAAGGGTTATCCACAGGACAATGAAAAAGCGCTGCTATGGTTCCGAAAGTCAGCTGACAAAGGCTATGCAGAATCTCTGAACACACTCGGAACTATTTACATAAAAGGCTGGGCGGGAGTGAAACAAGATTATGGAAAAGCTGTAAAATTGTTAGAAAAAGCCGTGAAATCCAATCATGCAGATGCTTGTAATAATTTAGGGCTTTTGTATCGAGATGGCACAGGTGTGAAGCAAGATTACAAAAAAGCAATAGAACTTTTCCAAAAAGGAGCTAATCTGGGGAGTTCTTCTGCAGTGGATAACTTGGCGTATATGTATTATATGGGCTGGGGTGTGGAGAAAAACTATGAGAAAAATTTGGAGCTGATAGAAAAATCAGTGAAAATGACCAAAGACAAACAACGGCTGGTACAAGTTGCCTATTTTTACCTTAAAGGGGAAGAAGTAAAACAAAATATCCCAAAAGCCATAGAACTCTACACTTGGGGGCATGAGAATTTCCCTTCTGAGGTAGCTTTTCCTAATTATTTGGGTATGATTTATATTTATTATAATGACAAAGGTGAAAACAAAGGTGACTTTACAAAAGCCTTAAAATGGTATAAAATAGCGGCTAATCTGGGTGATATGGATGCGATGAATAATATAGCTTTCATCTATCTGCAAGACAATCCACAAGTGAAAAATACCCAGCAGGGAATAGAATGGATGGAAAAAGCAGCCAATTTGGGGAATCCGAAAGCTATCTATAATCTCGGATACCTCTACACTCTCGGTGGAGATTTGCCAAAGAACTATGACAAGGCGGTAGAATGGTTCAGAAAAGGGGAAACCATCGGTGAAGAAATGAGTATTTCCTCGCTGGGAGCGATGTATCATGCGGGGATTAAATTTAAGAAAGACTTACAAAAAGCCAAAGAGTATTATCTAAAAGCCACAAAAGATGAAAATCTTGCAAAAGCCCTCTTTGAGCGAAATGAAAAACTTATAAAAGAAAATCCCACAAAAGTATATGCATGGAGCAGATAGGGAATAGGATTAAATGTTTAATTTTTAAAAAAAAAAAAGAGTTATCATCTGATAACTCTTTTTTTGGCGCCTTTTGCTGGGCTCGAACCAGCGACCCTCTGATTAACAGTCAGATGCTCTAACCGACTGAGCTAAAAAGGCGTTTTGTTCATTTTTA
>JABCOA020000084.1 GCA_013333875.2 Flavobacteriaceae bacterium
CAGTGTTTCGGATGTTGCGCTGGGGGCTTTCCTATCGGGAGGAGTGGCATCTTCTATTATAAGTCTTTGTCTATCAAAGCAGTCCGATAGTAAAATAGATACTTTTTCCATTGGTTTTGATAAAAAATCTTTTGATGAAACCGAAAAATCAAGGCTAGTGGCGAATCTTATCGGCAGTAACCACCATGAATTCGTGATTTCCGAAAAGGATTTGACTGCCCATTTGGATGAGATTCTGCTGAATTTTGATGAGCCTTTTGCGGATTCATCAGCTCTTCCGAGTTATATAGTTGCTTCTAAAACAGCTGATTATGTGAAAGTTGCCCTTACAGGGGATGGAGGCGATGAGGTTTTCGGAGGGTATAATAAATATTTAATCGGAGGAATTAACCAAAAATATACAAGTCTGGTTCCCAAGTTCTTACACCAAAGTGTACTGAAAGTAGCAAACGCTTTGACCAAACAAAAAGGAGATGAACGAGGACTGAAATTTAAAGTTAGAAAAGCTTTAAACTCAATAGATTATGATGATTCCTTTTTTTATAACATTATAAAATTAGGTTTCTCGGACAAGGAAATGTCCATTTATCTCAATGAAAAAAACAGAGTCAAAAACCCTCTGGCGTATTATCAACAAAAAATCCCAAATCCTAAAAATCTCACAGGTTTTAGAAATGTAGATAAAATGATAAGCTTAGAAGGGGATATGATTGTAAAAGTGGATAGAACAAGTATGCTGGCATCTATGGAATGCAGGGCTCCGTTTCTGACCAGAGAGATTTGGAATTACACCCTGAGCCTTCCAGATGAGTATCTGCTGAAAGGAAATAACAAGAAAATGATTCTGAAAAAAGCTTTTGAAAACGAATTTCCAGAACAGTTTTTGGAAAAGTCCAAAAAAGGCTTTGGAGTTCCTGTCGGAGACTGGCTTAGACAAGGGATGAGAAGTGAGCTTTTGAGCTATATAGATGATAAATTCCTAGAAGAGCAGGATATATTTGATATTCAGAATATTAAGAAAATTGTTCTCAACCACTTGAATTCTGTGGAGGACAATTCCTTTAAAATCTGGACTTTTTACTGTTTCCAAAAGTGGTATAAAAACACATATTTAGCAACCAAATAGAAAATATTTTGAAAAAACTCATTCGTATAACCACCGTACCAATATCTTTTAAAGTGCTTTTAAAAGGGCAGTTGCGGTTTATGGCTTCTAATGGATTTGATGTGAAAGGGGTTTCTTCTGAAGGAGAGGAACTAAAAGAGGTTCGTGAAAATGAAGGGATTGTGATGGAAGCCATCAATATGTCCCGTAAAATAACGCCGTTTCAGGACTTGAAATCGCTTTGGGAAATGTGGAATTTTTTGAGAAAAGAAAAACCACAGATAGTTCACACCCATACTCCCAAAGCAGGAATTATAGGGATGTTGGCAGCACGATTGGCAGGAGTTCCGCATCGTCTGCATACCGTGGCAGGGCTGCCTTTGATGGAGGCTACGGGAATTAAAAGAAAAATTTTAAACTTTGTGGAAAAGCTTACATACAGCTCTGCTACAAGGGTTTATCCTAATTCCAAAGGTTTGTATAATTTTATTTTGCAAAATAATTTTACCCAAAGTAATAAACTGAAAATCATCGCTAATGGCTCTTCTAATGGGATAAATACTACATTTTTTAGTCCAGCGCAAGTATCTGAAATAGAAAAGATTACACTTAGAGAGAAATTGAACATTCAGCCTGATGATTTTGTATTTGTGTTTGTGGGAAGAATAGTCAGCGACAAAGGAATAAATGAACTGATAAAAGCATTTTCTGAGCTTCAGACAGCAAAAAATAATGAATTAACAGGCATAAAACTTCTTTTGGTAGGAGGTTTGGAGAGTTATTTAGACCCTTTGAATCCAGAAACTTTGGCTGAAATAAATCAAAATAAAGATATCATTTCTGTGGGCTTTCAGCAGGATGTTCGTCCATTTTTTGCTATTTCTGATGCATTGGCTTTTCCAAGTTATCGCGAGGGATTTCCTAATGTGGTCATGCAGGCAGGAGCCATGGGACTGCCGAGCATAGTTTCTGATATCAATGGCTGTAATGAAATCATTGTAGAAGGAAAAAATGGGCTAATCATTCCACCTAAAAATGTAGAAAAATTAAAAGAAAAAATGCTAACTTTGGCAAAAGACAAAAATTTATATACTAAACTAAAGGGAAACAGCCGCAGAATGATAGAAAACAGGTATGAGCAGTCTGTGGTTTGGAATGCCCTTTTGGAGGAGTATGAAGGTTTGTTACAAAGTGTTTAAAGTCAGTTTTTGATATGTATAAAAATTTTATTAAACCTGCTATAGATTTTGTGCTTGCGCTTGTAGGATTTTTATTCTTAAGTCCTGTTTTCGTGTTGGTTACGATAGGTTTATTTTTTGCCAATGATGGGAAGCCGTTCTTTTTTCAGCTTCGTCCAGGGAAGAATGGGAAGATTTTTAAAATCATCAAATTCAAAACCATGACTGACAAAAAGGACGAAAACGGAAACCTCCTGCCAGATGCAGACAGACTTACCAAGATAGGCAGTTTTGTCCGTAAGACTTCTTTGGATGAAATTCCACAACTGCTGAATGTCATCAAGGGAGATATGTCTCTTGTCGGGCCAAGACCGCTTTTGCCGAAGTATTTGGAACTTTATAATGATTTTCAGCGCCGAAGAAATGAGGTCAAACCAGGCATCACAGGATGGGCGCAGGTCAATGGGCGTAATAGCATAAGCTGGGAAAAGAAATTTGAATATGATGTTTGGTATGTCGATAATGTAAGTTTTTTATTAGATATTAAAATACTGATAATGACTGTTTTAAAGGTGGTAAAATCAGAAGGAATCAATGAACAGGGACAGGCTACATCAAATGAGTTTAAAGGAAATAACATAGAATAAATAATGGACAAAAGAATAAAACTAAAGTTTATATATCATAATATGACAAGAAGTAATAGAGCCTATCAGATGTATAAAAATAAGCCTACTTACTATAATGCTTGTCATATCTATAATGCTAATAAAATAATATATGATTCTATAAATCAACTTCTTATAGATGATTTGACAGAAGAACAATTGCAAGAAGTTATTAATTATATATTTCATCTAGAGAAGTGGTTTATTCAGTTTGATAATGAAAAAAATAAAATAAAAGATATAGAAGAAACCTTTATCTTTCAAGCATTTGATGACCATATACCTTTTCCCAAAAACTTTTTTAAAATTTTTAATCTATGAAATATGGATTTGCAGGAGATAGAGAAATCTCTGTCAAAATATTAGAACTATTAATTAGTTTAGGTTATAGACCTAGTTTTTTATTGGTAAGTGAAAACGAAAATGCTACACATACAGATAAACTTATTGAGGTTTCTCAGTTAGATTCTAGTCGTATATTTACTAATAAAGATTTGAAATCAAAGGATTTCATAGAAAAAATCAAAAAAAATGAAGTAGATTATATTTTTGGGATACATTATCCATTTATTATCAGTAAAGAATTGATAAATTTTCCTAAAGTAGGTTTTCTAAATTTACATCCAGCTTATTTACCATATAATAAGGGCTGGCATACACCTTCTTGGGCTATTTATGAAGGGACAAAATATGGAGCAACTCTACATTTTATGTCAGAGAAATTAGATGAAGGAGATATTATCCACCAAAGAGAGGTAACAATTCTACCAGAAGATACAGCAAATAGTCTGTATAAGAGGGTGTTGGATTTAGAATATGAAGTATTTAAGGAAGCTGTTCCTCAGTTAGTCTCTTTAGCTCCTAATAGAGTTAAACAGATAGAAGAGGGGACAGAACATAAAAAAACAGATTTGGAAAACATTCGTGAAATTTCCTTATCAGAAGAAATAAAAGCAGGAGATTTAATTAACAAACTTAGAGCATTGACTACTAATAACTCTGATGAGGCTGCTTTTTTCGTTGTAAATGGGGTAAGATATAACATTCAAGTAAGAATTATAAAAGAATAAAAATGAGTACAAAAATATGGCTTTCCTCTCCACATATGGGTGGAAGCGAACTTAAATACATCAATGAAGCATTTGACCAAAACTGGGTAGCACCTCTAGGGCCGAATGTGAATAATTTCGAAACGGATTTAGAACAATATCTTTCTGAAAATGTGAAAGTTGCGGCGGTTTCGGCAGGAACGGCGGCTCTGCATTTGGCACTTGTTATTTTAGGAGTAAAGGCAGGAGATGAGGTTATTTGCCAAAGTTTTACATTTGCAGCATCGGCTAACCCTATTGTTTATCAAGGAGCTACGCCTGTTTTTGTGGATTCTGAGCCAGAAACATGGAATATGTGTCCTGTGGCTTTGGAAACAGCCATTAAAGATAGAATAGCCAAAGGAAAAAAGCCAAAAGCCGTTATAGTGGTGCATCTGTATGGAATGCCTGCAAAAATGGATGAAATCATAGAAGTTGCCAGCTGCTATGAAATTCCAGTGGTAGAAGATGCAGCAGAGGCTCTCGGAAGTTCATACAAAGGGAAAAAGTGCGGAACTTTTGGAAAAATATCTTTTTTAAGTTTTAATGGGAATAAAATAATAACCACTTCTGGAGGAGGAGCGCTGGTATGCAAAACGCAGGAACACAAGGAAAAAGCAGTTTTTCTTTCTACTCAAGCAAGAGACAATGCGCCTCATTATCAGCATTCACAGATAGGTTACAACTATAGAATGAGTAATATCTCAGCTGGAATAGGGCGAGGGCAGATGGAAGTTTTGGATTTAAGGATTTCTCAGCGCCGTAAAAATCATGATTTCTATCAAGAAATATTTAAGAATATAGATGGAATAGAGCTGTTTACAGAGCCAAATTCAGACTTTTTCTCTAATCACTGGCTTTCTGCTATCACAATAGATGCGCAGAAAACAGGTTTTGATAGAGAACAGCTTCGTTTAAAACTACAAGAAGAAAATATAGAAAGCCGTCCGCTTTGGAAGCCGATGCATCTGCAGCCTGTCTTTGCTGATGCACCATATTATGGAGGAAATGTAGCTGAAAATTTATTTAATAATGGACTTTGCCTGCCTTCTGGGTCTAATTTGACAACTGAAGATTTGGAGAGAATAAAAAATGTAATTGAGAACATGTTATGAAAGTAAAATCAACGCCACTTAAAAACTGCTATATCATAGAACCTACTGTTTTTGAAGATGACAGAGGGTATTTTTATGAGAAATTTAATGAACAAAAATTCGAGCAACTGACAGGGATGAACGGGCATTTCGTTCAGGATAATGTTTCCAAGTCTTCTTACGGAGTTCTTCGCGGACTGCATTTGCAGAAAGGAGATATGGCTCAGGCGAAGCTGGTGTCTTGCTTGGAGGGAAGAGTCTGGGATGTTGCGGTGGATTTGCGTGAAGATTCGCCTACTTTTGGGCAGTGGTTTGGTGTGGAGCTTAGCGCTGAAAACAGACTGCGGTTCTACATTCCGAGAGGTTTTGCCCACGGATTTTCGGTGCTGAGCCCAACAGCGGTTTTTACTTATAAATGTGATAATTTTTATAATAAAGAATCCGAAGGCGGTATCATTTGGAATGATGCAGAGCTTGGCATAGATTGGAAACTCCCACTTTCTGATATTATTTTATCCGAAAAAGATAAGGTGCAAAAAACCTTTAAAGAAAAGGATTTTTAATCCATAAGATGGATATTATTATAAATTAAAAAGAGCTTAAATTTATTTAAGCTCTTTATTTTTTAGAATTCATACAAATAATTTGTCAGGCTGTATAGAGTTGTTGCTTCACAGCGTTTAAATCCTGAGCAATCAGCCAGCCTTCGCTCCAGCACGCTTGGAAGTTGAACCCGCCAGTAACCGCATCGATGTTGAGAACCTCGCCAGAGATGTAGAAATTGGGCAGTTTTTTGCTTTTCATGGTTTTGAAATCCATCTCCTTCAGATCC
>JABCOA020000085.1 GCA_013333875.2 Flavobacteriaceae bacterium
AATTTCACGAACAATATCTTCATTCAGTCCCGTAGGAAACTCTTCGTACTCTATATCCGTATAAAATCCGTATTCGTATTCCTTGTTTTCTAAATCAACCCTAAGGTCATCTTCTGTATATTTTGACATAATTATTCTTTTCGATTTAAAATTTTATTTAATTTGACACAAAATTTCTCTTTCCAAACTTTATTAAAATTTGGGTTAAAATCAACTAATGAGAAATAATTTACAAAGAAAAAGATTCTCCGCAGCCGCAGGTTCTTTTGGCGTTTGGATTATTGAAGACAAATCCCTTTCCGTTCAGTCCGCCCGAAAACTCCAGAGTGGTGCCCACGAGGTATAGGAAAGATTTTTTATCCACGATAATTTTGATGCCGTTGTCCTCGAAAACTTGGTCGTTTTCTAATCTTTCTTTATCAAATTTCAGAACATATTCCAGCCCAGAGCAGCCGCCACTTTTCACTCCTACACGGATGTAGTCTGTGTCAGGGTCGTAGCCGTCTTCCTTCATTAGTTGTACTGCTTTTTCTTTTGCAATATCAGAAACTTTTATCATTGATTTATATATAAAACTAATTGACAAAGATACAAACAATCAGAAATATATCCTCAAAAAAGAATTAGATACTATCTATTTTGTCTATAAATACAATTTTTATGATTGAGAAATACTATTAGAAATCAGAATTTTGGTAAAATCCTTTCGTGTCTATGTGTTCAAAAACTTCGGGCGGAAGCATAGGGCGGACATTCTTTTTTTCTCTAATCATTTTTCTGATTTCGGTCGCAGAAAGTTCTATTATCGGTGCATTTATTTTGCAGATGTTTTCGTGTGTAATAGATTCTTTATCAGTGTCTTGTGCTAAAACACGCGGATAAACGATGATTTGGTGATTTTTTATCAAAGTCTCATAGTTTTTCCATTTTGGAAGACTGACCAAATTGTCCTCGCCCATGATTAGGGCAAAAGTATATTCAGGGTATCTTTCACGAAGATAGGTGAGAGAATCTATGGTGTAGGAAGGCTTCGGCATAGAAAATTCTATATCCGAAACGCGCATTTTAGGATAGTTTTTTATCGCCATTTCTACCATATCATAGCGGTCATGGTCGTGGAGCAGGCTTTTTTTTGATTTCAAAGGATTCTGCGGACTTACAACGAACCAAAGTTCATCTAAATCAGTATGTTCCACGATATAATTGGCTAAAATCAAGTGTCCGATATGAATGGGATTAAAAGACCCAAAAAACAAGGCTATTTTCATGCGAAATGTTTAGGAATTAAACTGAATATCTTTGATGTGAAGTATGTGGCGGGTCTCGCCTTTCCAGTGGTTTTCTTCGATGGAAAAAACCATGTCAAAATTTTTCTTCTGCAAATTTTCATGATAGCTACCAAGTTTAAAACCAGTGCATTCTATATTCCCATTTTCCGAGGGAAGATAGAATTTTAGGTGGCTTTTGTCTTTGCCAATTAGCTGGACAAATTTAGGGTTTGAAATATTTTTTAGAACGAAAACAGGTCGCATATTTTGTGGCCCGAATGGAGCTAATTTTTGATGGAAATCGAAAAATTTTTCATTGAGCTGACTGAGTTTTATTTCACAATCGATCTCTATTATCGGTGTTTTCTGGTGTTCTTGGATTTGCTCCGACACCACTTTTTCAAACAGCGTTTTAAACTCTTCAAAGTTTTCTTTCTTTAAAGTAAGTCCAGCCGCAGCTTGATGTCCTCCGAATTTTTCTAAAAGATGACAGCATTTTTCCAAAGCTTTATAAATGTCAAAATCTGACACAGAGCGGGCAGAGGCTACCATTTCTCCCTCGCTGCTGTCTGTAAAAACGATGGTAGGTTTGTAGTATAATTCTGTAATTCGTGATGCGGTGATGCCCACGATACCTTTGTTCCAGTTCGGATCATAAACGATGACAGAGGATTTTTTATCTTGCTCTGTATCAGTTATTTGTTGTACAGCTTCGGTAGTGGCTTTGGTATCCATTTCTTTTCGCTGGCTGTTCAGTTCACAGATTTCCTCTACGATTTTTTTTGCTTCGTTTTCGTCATTGGAAATCATCAGTTTTACGGCGTTTTTTCCGTGAGAAATTCTGCCTGCGGCGTTTATTTTTGGCCCGATTTCAAAGACGATATTAGAAATGGTAAAGTTTTTTTGGCGTTCTTCTGGGATTAAAAATTTTAATCCCATTTTTTGTGTATTGTGGAGTTTTTTTAGTCCTAATTTCGCCAAAGTTCTATTTTCGCCTGTGATTGGGACAATATCCGAAGCAATGCTGATAGCCAGTAAGTCGGTCAAATCATAAATCTTTTCGGATGGAATTTTGTAAATGGAATTTAGGGCTTGGCAGAGTTTGAACCCGACTCCACAGCCGCTCAGTTCCTTGTATGGATAGAGGCAGTCTTTTTGTTTTGGGTCTAAAACGGCCGTTGCCTTTGGGATTTTATCACTTGGGAGGTGGTGGTCGCAGATGACAAAATCTATTCCGAGCGAACTAGCGTAATCGATTTCTTTTATGGATTTGATGCCGCAGTCCAAAGCAATGACAAGTGAAATCCCATTTTCTTTAGCAAAATCTATCCCTTGAAAAGATATTCCGTATCCCTCTGTGTAGCGGTCTGGAATGTAGAAATCCAGATATTTTTCATCATAAATTTCTGCTAAATACCGATACATTAGCGAAACCGAAGTGGTGCCATCTACATCATAATCGCCATAGATTAGGATTTTCTCGCTGTTTTTCACAGCAGTGGCTATCCGTTCCACGGCTTTATCCATGTTTTTCATCGAGAAAGGATCATGAATGTCTTCTTCTTTTAATCTAAAAAATATCTTGATTTTTTCTAAATCAATCAGATTTCTCAGAGCAAGAATTAAAGCTTCTAAATCCTCGCAGTTTAGTTTAGATTTTAGATGTTGTAGAATGCTTTCGCTTGGTTTGTCTTTAAAAATCCACTTTGGTTTCATGGAGGACAAAGTTAAGGTTTCGTAGTAAAAATAACAATGAATACAGTAATAAAAAATTGCCAGAGTCTTTGACTTTGGCAATATATAAATATATGATTGTAAATTATATTATTGAATAGGCATACCATATATAGCTCCTTCTCCCCAAGTTGTCCCTCCAAAGTAGAATAATTCATCACTCGCTGCACAACCATGTGTAGTTACAGATCCTGCCATATAGTAGTAAGTTCTAATATTAGGATAACCACTATTGTCCAAGATTACGGATCCTTGGAGTATAGCGAATGGTGCCCCTTGCGGCAATAGTCCACTTATTAAGACCTTACCATTTGCACCATGTGGTGTTTGACTTGTAGGACTAGTAGTAAACATAGATCTTAACCAAAAATCACAAGTACTTCGCTTACCATACATAGCCATTAAGGCACTTACTGTTACTAGATATTTAGTATTAGCAGGAACATCGATATAAGAACCTGTGTAAAGATAATTAGCTGTATTAGAACGGATAGACCTTCCAGGATTTCCTAGATGACCTTGTGCCATAGCTATAGCTGGTACTTTCCAAGTTCCTACACCATTAGCATCACTGGTAAGTACTTTTCCAGCTCCTTGGTTAGTATCTACTATTTTAATAGCAGTAGGTCCATTAGCTTCTATATGTAATTTAGCATCAGGTTTGTATGTTCCTACCCCTATATTAGGACTTCTGTTGTGTCCTTTTTTGTATCCTAAGATAATAGTATTATCTTGTCCAGAGCTTGCTGTAAGTTCAGAAGCATTGATTCCATTTCCTATCACTACTACATTATCCAGCTCTGATGTATCACTTGTAGGGAAAGTAGAACTTCCTAAATGTACATTATTATGTCCTTTTACCCATTCTCCTGCTCCGTTACCAATAGCAGTGTTGTTGTTTCCTGTAACATTATTTACTAAGGCATTTAGACCTTGAGCATTGTTATGCTGTCCTGTAGTGTTCTTAGCTAATGCATAAGTTCCGGCAGCAATATTGTAACTTCCAGTAAGATTCTCTTCCAAAGCACCATATCCTAATGCAATGTTATGTCGTGCAGTAGTAGCTTTAGCTAATGGGTGGTATCCTATAGCAATATTGTAATTTCCAGAAACATTTTCGAACAAAGCACTATTACCTATACCAATATTAGAACTACCATTGATGTTTTTAGAAAGAGTATTCACCCCAAGTCCGATGTTGGCTACCCCTACAGTATTAGAGTTAAGAGTAGAAATACCTAGACCAACATTGTAAGAACCTATAGTATTTCCAGATAAAGTTCCATCACCAATAGCGATGTTTCTGTCCCCTGTAGTATTTAGACGAAGAGTATTAGTACCAAAACCGATGTTGTTATTCCCTGTTGTATTAAATCTAAGTCCATTAGTTCCAATAGCAATGTTATTTACCCCTGTTGTATTAGCGAAAAGAGCTGTAGATCCTAGAGCGACATTGTCTTTACCAGTAGTATTGGTTCTAAGTGCATTTGTACCTAAACCAATGTTGTTGGTACCTACAGTATTATTAAGTAAGGCACCAGGCCCCATAGCGATGTTATCTGCCCCAGTAGTATTAGCATAGAGAGCATTTGTACCAAAAGCTAAGTTGTTATTTCCAGTAGTGTTATTTCTAAGGGAATTTGTACCTAAGCTAATATTGTCATTCCCAATTGTATTTTCATGCAATGTTCCATTACCGAAACCAATGTTGTTTTCTCCAGTGGTATTTTTGAACATTGCCTCAACTCCTATACCAACATTGTTTCTACCAGTCGTGTTGGCTCTAAGGGCGTTTACCCCTAGTCCAAAATTACTTCCTCCTGTGGTATTAGAGGAAAGAGCACCATTTCCTAATGCAAGATTATACACCCCAGTAGTATTTTGGGAAAGTGCATTATTTCCCATTGCAAAGTTATCATTTCCAGTACTATTGCTAGTAAGTGCATTATTTCCTATTGCAAGGTTGTAAGTTCCAGTGGTATTTACTCTTAAAGCATCACTTCCCATAGCAATGTTATTGCTTCCTGTAGTGTTTTCTTTAAGAGCACCATTACCTATTGCTGTATTGTAGGTACCTGTGCTTGCTGTTAGAGCATAGTTTCCTATCGCTATACCTGCACCCCCTGCCATGAGAGCATTAGTCCCGATAGCGATTCTGCTGCTACTAGCATGGTTACCATTTCTTAAAGCATTAGCCCCAATAGCAATATTGTCTACTCCTACTTTATTAGCATAAAGAGCATAGCTACCAAAACCTATATTTCTTTCACCAGAGGTGTTAGAATATAAAGAACTATTTCCTAATGCCAAGTTTAGACTTCCACCTTCATTAGAATATAGAGAGTTTCCTCCTATTGCAACATTATCAACACCAGTAGTTATGGAGAACATAGATCTTCTACCAATAGCGATGTTGCTTCCAGCACCACCATCAGTACCATTTCCTCCTTTTCCTGCATCTTGTGTAATGTGGTTGTTATTACCCACTAATCTAAGATCTTGTTCTTGTGGAGCACCTTCAGCTATTTTTACCCACTTGCTGTCGGTAGTACTATAGTAATAGAAACCTTTAGATGTGACATTAGAAGTAACAGCATTTGTAGTTCCTGAGATGTTATCTACATATACTAAAGTAGATTCTTTCAAATTAGCAGTAGCAATGCTTTTTAGTCTGTCTCTACTTACTCTTGGAATCAAAACCCCTTCGTTTGTAGTTGCAGTTGTTGCTGCATTTGCTGCGCTGGGTCTTATATCTAGAGTAGCCTCTGGGTTACTCGTGTTTACCCCCACTTTTCCTGCTTGGGCAAAAGCTAAACTTGTAGTAGCTAAAAGCCCTAATAAAATAATGTGTTTTTTCATATCATAACATATTAAAGTTAAAAAACTAATTATAAAGTATTGTTAAATAGATACAATATTTTGCAAAAATATATAATTTTTTTGAATATTTAAAATAATTTTTTATGGAAGAGAGTTTTTTTCCTCACACAGCTTTAGAAATAGGCTTTCTATTTCGGTCATATTTTTGGGCAATTTTGCTGAGCGGTAGAACATCATATTTAGGGAATTTTCTCCAAAAGTCTTTATGAATAAAGGTTTGTTGAGGCGGTAAGTTTCTCGCAGAAGGCGTTTTACTCTATTTCTGTCCACTGCTTTTTTGAAAAATTTTTTAGAAACAGAAACGCCAACTTTTTGAATCGACGAATCTTCCTTTTGTAAGGAAATGATGGCCAGTTCTTTATACGAGAACCATTTTCCCTGCTCAAAGAGTAAGGAAATATCGGTCTTGTTTTTTAGTTTCTCTTCTTTTGGAAATCCGTTAGGCTTCATTTTGTTCTTTTTTTAGAAGAAATCTGATAACTTCGGCAGCGGCATACAGCCCGAAAATAGCGGGCATATAGCTGATAGTGCCGTAGAATGACTTTTTATAATTGCTGCCATCGGTCATTTTTAGGCTGTTTTCATCTTGAATTTCGGTGGAAAATACGCAGCGAAATCCTTTATGTATTTGTTCTTTTTTGAGTTTTTTTCTGATTTGTTTCGCCAAAAAACAGTTGTTGGTTTTGCTGATATCCCTTACCATTACCTTGCTTGGGTCGGTTTTTCCACCTGCGCCCATTGCACTTACTAGCTTGATTTTCTTTCTTTTACAAGTGATGATGAGGGCTAGTTTAGGGCTGAGGCTGTCGATGCAGTCTAGAACATAGTCAAATTTTTCCTGTGTCAAAATCTCCTCCATTCGCTCTGGTTCCAGAAACTCATTGATTTTCTTTAAGTTAATTTTAGGATTGATATCCAAAATTCTTTCAGCTACGACATCGGTTTTATTTTTGCCAATGGTAGAGTTTAGGGCGGGTAACTGCCTGTTAATGTTAGTAATATCCACAGTATCCCCATCCACAATGGTTAAATTCCCAATTCCAGACCGCACCAGAAATTCCGCTGCGAAAGATCCCACACCGCCGAGTCCAACTATCAGAATATTAGCGCTTTGCAGTCTTTCTATTCCTTCTTCTTTTATCAAAAGTTCGGTTCGCTGTAACCACTCACTCTGCATAAATCAATTTTATTTCTTAATCAAATTTTTACTTTATTTCTATTTTTTCTCCGCCGAATTTTGGTTCTTTCCCAATGAGAAAATCCACGAAAACTTTGGTTCTGGCAAGATATTCTCTAATCTTGGTTTTGATGCCTGCGTATTTATTTACATCTTTTGCATTAAACCCAAAAGCCTCAATTCCATTTTTTTGAGCCAAATAAACTGCTCTTTCGTTGTGAAACTTCTGGGAAATAATGATGTAGCTGTTTTGCCCAAAAATTTCTTTTGCCCTAACTACCGAATCCAAAGTCCTGAAACCCGCAAAATCCTCATAAATTTTATCCGTAGGAATACCTCTGTTTATCAGTTCGTTTTTCATGTCTTCGGGTTCGTTGTAGTCCTTTCGGCTGTTGTCTCCGCTGACGATGATGTATTCTATTTTCCCTGATTTGTAGAGCTTTTCTGCGGCATCTATTCTGTAATAAAAATAATAATTTTTATATCCACTAGGCAGCGTTTTAGAAGTTCCTAGCAGGAGTCCTACTTTTTGGTTGGGCAGTTTTTCAATGTCATCCGTTACAAAATCTTGGGTTTTGCTTTCAATTTCATAATTAGTCCAAAAACAAACCAAAATTCCCAGCAACAAGCCTCCCAATACCCAAAGAACAATTTTCTTGAATAATTTCATTAATATTTTAAATTTAAATATTAAAACTCTCCATTAGGAAAGGCTTTTTTTCTGAAAATGAACAAAAGCACACCTCCGACTGTAATCGCCGAATCTGCAACATTAAATATATATCGGAAAAATTCCACATGCTGTCCTCCCACTAGAGGAACACCTTCTGGAACAGTGAAGCTAAACAGCGGAAAATGAAGCATATCCACCACACAACCTCTCATGAAGCCAGAATATCCTTCTCCAAATCCAGAAATGCCGTCATAACCTATCCAGCTTCCAATATCTTCTATGAAAACACTTCCACTGTCAAAAATCATTCCGTAGAAAAGCCCGTCAATAAGGTTGCCTATCGCCCCAGCAAAAATAAAACTCATCGGGACAAGCAGATAGTTGCTCGAGCCTTCTTTTATCCATTTTTTGAAATAATATACCATTCCTAAAATCAATAAAATACGAAGTGAAATGAGCAGGTATTTTCCGAAAATTCCACCAAACTGCATCCCATACGCCATTCCTGGGTTTTCTACGAAAGTAAGCCGAAACCAATCCAGCCCGAAAACAGGAATGCTTTCACCTAAATGAAAATGGGTTTTGATGTAAAATTTGGATAACTGGTCTATGAGCAGCACCAGCACTGTGATGAATATAATTTTTTTCATGAAACTAAATGTTTTGTACCATTTTTAAATTGTAAAATCATGTTCGATTAGTTTTTATGGTGAATATGTTTTTAAAAGTCGTTCAACGGCTGTTTGCTTAAAATCTTTAAAACTTGTAAGAACATTATTGTCTATTAAATAAAGTGTAGAACTTACACGGGGGAAATACTCCTCGTGTCCATCTGGGTATTCATTAACTCTATGGTAATAATATTGAGAAAAAATCATAGTCTTTTCTCCTATATTCCAAAGGTAGGCAGAATATCCTGTTATCCTTCCTTCATCATTTTTTGAGGGGGTAGGTAATAATGTTTTTGGAGTGTTGTATTGTTTTTTTAAATAGCTAAACATTTTATTACCAATCTCTTCTTCCTCTATTTTAATTATAATTCCTGATGTCTTTTGTTCAGAAGCATTATTGAACAATATTTTCACTTTAGATGAAACAACCTCTTCTTTATTAGTGTTTTGAAACCCAATATCTCCAAAGCTAAAATGTGTCATTTCTTCGGTAAAAGCACATGGTAATGTGGTGGCTATATCTTCATCTTCCATTTCAAATTTTACACCTTTGAAAATTTCTTTATAGCTCGAAGAAAAATCTACTTTTTCAAGGTCAGTTTTTTTTGTGCAAGACAAAAATAAAAGACTCATAAATGTAATGAAAATTGTTCTCATTTTAGTTGGTCAAATTAAGTAAGAGAGCTAAGATATCTTAGCCCTCATAGTGTGATATTTACCGCTGCATGTTTTTCGCTTCTATGCTCAGTGTGGCGTGTGGAACGGCTTTCAGTCGCTCTTTGTCTATCAGTTTCCCTGTTACACGGCAGATTCCATAGGTTTTGTTTTCTATACGGATAAGTGCGTGTTTCAGGTCACGGATGAATTTTTCCTGTCTGCCTGCTAGTATCGCATTTTGTTCTTTGCTGAGCGTTTCAGCTCCTTCTTCAAAGGCTTTGAATGTAGGCGAAGTATCATCTGTTCCGTTATTTTGGTCATTGATGAAACTTTCTCTTAATAGGGCTAAATCTTTCTCTGCCTTCTCTATTTTCTGCTGGATTATAGCCTTAAATTCCTGCAAATCAGCATCGCTGTACCTTGTTCTTTCTTCCATTTTGTTATCAATTAGTCGTTTTTAGTTGTTTTAAATTTTTATACTCTGTTTATATTTATTTTGAAATACACATCGTTGATTTCTATTTCATCAGCTGGAGAAAGTGAATCTACAAACTCTATATTATTTGCCAATACTTCTGCAGAAATGTAAGAATTATTAGCATTGATTTCTGACTTAAACGGATTATTCTCCTCTAATTGTATACAAATTCTATCCATCAGGTCAAAATCTTTATCTTTTCTAAGGTTTTGGACACGGTTTACAAATTCTCTTGCCACACCTTCCGCTCTGAGTTCATCAGTTACAGTAAGGTCTAGCGCTACAGTTATTCTGCCCTCGCTGGTTACTGTCCATCCTGGGATATCTTTGGTCAAGATTTCCACATCATCGATGGTAATTTCATGTCCTACGATGTTCATTTTTCCTTCTTTTTCAAGGGTTGTTATCTGCTCAGAACTCATTGCAGAAATTTCTGCTCCCACAGCTTTCATGTCTTTGCCTAGTTTTGCCCCCAGCACCTTAAAGTTAGGTTTGATTTGTTTCACAATCAGTGTAGAAGCCTCTTCAGCATTGATGAGCTGTAGTTCTTTCACATTTACTTCTTGTTTGATTAAATCCGCTACAGCTAAAATTTGGCTTTCAGTTTTCTTATCCAGAACAGGAATCATCACTTTTTGTAGTGGCTGGCGAACCTTGATGTTTTCTTTCTTTCTTAATGAAAATACCATCGAAGTGATAGACTGCGCTAGATGAGTTTTCTCCACCAAATCTGCGTCTATTCGGCTTTCGTCTGCCACTGGGAAGTCTGACAAATGCACACTTTCGGCTTTGTCTTTTCCTGTCACGGCATTTAGGTCTTGATAGAGTCTGTCCATGAAGAACGGCGCTATTGGCGCAGAAAGTTTTGCCACGGTATCCAGACAAGTGTAAAGTGTCTGATAAGCAGAGATTTTGTCCTCTGTGTAGTCGCCTTTCCAGAAACGGCGGCGGCAGAGTCTCACATACCAGTTAGACAAGTTATCATTTACGAAAGTATTGATGGCTCTTGCCACTTTCGTAGGTTCATAGTCTTCGTAGAAAGCCTTTACTTCCTTGATTAAGATATTTAATTCAGATAAAATCCATCGGTCAATCTCTGGTTTGTTCTGCACTTCTGCTTCTTCGTATTTAAAGCCATCTACATTGGCATAAAGCGCGAAGAAAGAGTAGGTGTTATAAAGTGTTCCAAAGAATTTTCTACGAACTTCATCGATTCCTTCAATGTCAAATTTCAGGTTTTCCCATGGATTGGCATTAGAAATCATGTACCAGCGCGTAGCATCTGGACCATATTTCGCCAAAGTTTCGAATGGGTCTACGGCATTGCCAAGTCTTTTTGACATTTTTTGTCCGTTTTTATCTAAAACTAATCCATTGGAAACCACATTCTTATAAGCCACGGAGTCAAAAACTGCTGTTGCAATCGCATGAAGCGTGTAGAACCAGCCACGCGTTTGGTCTACTCCCTCTGCGATGAAATCCGCAGGGTAAGCTTTGTTTTGGTCGATAAGCTCCTTATTCTCAAAAGGATAGTGCAGCTGAGCGTAAGGCATCGCACCAGAGTCAAACCAAACATCTATCAGGTCGCTTTCTCTCTTCATCGGTTTTCCGCTGTCAGACACTAAAATGATTTCATCCACGATGTTTTTGTGAAGGTCTATTTTAGCGTAGTTTTCATTAGACATATTACCGATTTCAAAGCCTTTGAAAGGATTTTCAGCCATTAGTCCAGCGGCTACAGATTTTTCTATTTCATTAATAAGTTCCTCTACAGAACCAATGATTTTTTCCTCTTTCAAATCCTCTGTTCTCCAGATAGGAAGTGGAATTCCCCAGTATCTAGAGCGGGATAAGTTCCAGTCATTTACATTTTCCAGCCAGTTCGCGAAACGCCCTTCACCAGTAGCTTTCGGCTTCCAGTTGATGCCTTTGTTTAGTTCTACCAAACGATTTTTTACCTCGGTCATTTTCACAAACCAAGAATCCAGCGGGTAGTACAGGACAGGCTTGTCTGTTCTCCAGCAATGAGGGTAGGAGTGGCTGTATTTTTCTACCTTAAAGGCTTTATTTTCAGTTTTTAAAAGGATGGCAAGTTCCACATCCCAAGATTTTTCAGGAGTGGTGCCGTTATCGTAATATTCGTTTTTAATGTATTTTCCTGCGAAAAGTTCAGGAACATTTTCTCCTTTGATGAATTTTCCTTGTAGATCCACTAATGGCACAAGGTTGTCATTTTCATCTTTCACGAGCATCGGCGGTACGCCAGCTTCTTTCGCTACACGAGCATCATCCGCCCCGAAAGTCGGCGCTGTATGCACGATTCCTGTTCCATCCTCGGTAGTTACGAAATCTCCTGCGATTACACGGAATGCTTTTTCAGGGTTTTCTGCTGGAAGGAACCACGGAACGAGCTGTTCGTAGGTAGTTTCCACTAAATCAGAACCTTTGAATTCGGCTAAGATTTCGTATGGGATTTTTTTCTTGCTGTCGTTATTGTGATTATTTTGGGACGAAGAAAATTCGCCTTCATCAGAAGTTTCAAAATATTTATTCCCAAATTGTTTATTTACCAATGCTTTAGCAAGGATAATATTGATAGGCTCAAAAGTATATTGATTGAAAGTTTTAACCAAAACATAATCAATATCCGCACCCACAGTCAGCGCCGTGTTAGAAGGTAATGTCCATGGCGTAGTGGTCCAAGCAAGGATGCTCAGATTTTCAGTATTTGAGATTTTAGACTGAAGCGCAGGGCTAAGGTTTTTTACCTTAAACTGAGCCACGATAGTCGTGTCGCTCACATCGCGGTAAGTCCCTGGCTGATTGAGCTCGTGCGAAGAAAGCCCTGTTCCCGCCTTTGGAGAATAAGGCTGGATGGTGTAGCCTTTGTAAAGTAATTTTTTATTGTAAAGTTGTTTCAGAAGCCACCAAACAGACTCCATATATTTTGGTTCGTAGGTGATGTATGGATTTTCCAAATCTACCCAGTAACCTATTTTTTTGGTAAGGTCATTCCAAATATCCGTGTAGCGCATCACCGCATTACGACAGGCTTGGTTGTATTCTTCCACAGAGATTTTTTTACCGATGTCTTCTTTGGTAATTCCAAGTTCTTTTTCTACGCCCAGTTCCACAGGAAGCCCATGAGTGTCCCAGCCTGCTTTACGGAAAACCTGCTTACCATTTTGAGTTTGAAAACGACAGAAAATGTCCTTGATAGTCCTTGCCATCACATGGTGGATGCCTGGGAGACCATTGGCAGAAGGCGGCCCTTCGTAGAATACGAATTCTGGGTGTCCTGAGCGAATTTCTACAGACTTGTGGAAAGTATCATTATTATGCCAAAACGCTGCTATGTTTTCGGCAACATTTATCAAATCAAGGTTCTTATATTCGTTGAATTTAGCCATTTTCTTATCGTTTTTATAAAAAATTTAGTTGCGAATATAATATTTTTTCGGAGAAAAAAGATATAATTTTGTAATAATTTTTTTGTCTTACCATAAAAAACTTATACTTTTGCAACTATGGTAAAAAAAATACTCTTTTCCCTGTTATTCAGCATTTCAGTGATAGGATTTGCTCAGAAAAATCCATTGAAATACAAGATAGATTCCATCAATCAGAAAAAATGGGATTCTACAGCGGTTAATTTGGATAGTCTGAACACTCCCAAGCTGGTAAAACTGGATATAAAAAAGAAGGATACCATTATTCTTAGAAATCAGGAGGATAAGCAGGGAGAGCTTCCTGTGACACCGTTTTTACTGATGAATACTTATCGTGAGAGGTCTTGGTTCTTCTATGGACAGAACAACTTGATTTTCAATCAGTCTTCTTATTCCAACTGGAACACAGGAGGGGATAACAGCATCGGTGTTATTGGCAGGATAGATTATTCATTGATTTATAAAAACGGAAAGCATTTTTGGGACACTCATGCGAAGATGGGCTATGGGATGGTTTCTGACAGAAAAGAAGAACTCAGAAAAACGGAAGATTACCTCAATGTTTCTTCTGACTATGGCTATGATTTGGGTAGCCAGTATTACCTTTCTACAGGGTTTCAGTTCTTGTCTCAGTTTTCGCCAGGATACTATTATTCTTCAGGGAAAAAAGTGAAATTTGAGGACAGAATTTCGCGATTTATGGCGCCTGGGTATCTGAATGTCGGTCTTGGGGTTTTGTATAATCCGAAGGAAAATTTTCAAGTGATACTCAGACCTATCAATGCTAAACTCACTTTCGTGCTAGACAAACACCTTCAGAAAAAAGGAAAATACGGATTAGAACATGATGGGCAGAGCATAAAAAGCGAAATGGGAGCAATGCTCAATGTGATTCATCGTTGGAAGATTTATAAAGATATTTATTTTACCAATCAGCTGAATTTATTTAGCAGTTACACTTCACACCCTGAAAGAGTGGATATCGCATACATAGGAACATTGAGCTTGAAATTTAATAAATTCATAACCACTACATTCAATATTGATTTGGTCTACGACCACGACCAAGTGCAGAAAATCCAAATGAAGCAGGTTTTGGGTGTGGGAGTTTACTATAAACTAGGTGTAGAAAACAAAGAAAAAAACATCAGAAAAGATAAAATAAATAAAGTAAAACCTTTCTAAAATGTCAGATATTATTCAGCTTTTGCCAGACTATGTTGCCAACCAGATTGCGGCGGGAGAAGTGGTGCAGAGACCTGCTTCCGTGGTCAAAGAATTGCTGGAAAATGCCATAGATGCAAAGGCTGGTAAGGTGGAACTTATCATAAGGGATGCTGGAAAAAATCTGATACAGGTAGTAGATGACGGCATAGGAATGTCCGAGACTGATGCTAGAATGGCCTTTGAAAGGCACGCAACTTCTAAAATCCGTACCACGGAAGATATTTTTAAGATATCGAGCAAGGGATTTAGAGGGGAGGCTCTGGCATCCATAGCAGCGGTAGGACAGGTGGAATTGAGGACTAAAAAACAAAATGCAGAATTAGGGACGAATATCTATATAGAAGGGGGAGAGTTACAATTTCAAGAGCCTATTCAGACTGCTGAGGGCTCTAATTTTTTGGTGAAAAACCTGTTCTACAATGTGCCTGCAAGAAGAAAATTCTTGAAGAAGGACAATGTAGAGTTTCGGCATATTATAGATGAATTTCATCGTGTGGCGCTGGCGCATGAGCAGATAGAATTTTCTCTTTATCATAATGATGAAGAGATATTTAAGCTCAGAAAGGCGAATTTGTTCCAGAGAATAGTAGATATTTTTGGGCGAAAACTCCAACCGCTGCTGGTTCCTGTGAAGGAAGATTTGGGCTGGGTGAAATTGGACGGATTTGTCGCAAAACCAGAAGGCGCGAAGAAAACCAGAGGCGAGCAGTTTTTCTTTGTAAATGGAAGGTTTTTCAGAAGCGCTTATTTTAATCGAGCTGTTCAGGAGGCCTTTGAGGGGCTGCTGGCGCCCGCTTATATTCCGACATTTTTCCTGTATCTGGAGCTTGACCCAGAAAAAATAGA
>JABCOA020000086.1 GCA_013333875.2 Flavobacteriaceae bacterium
AACACATCTATAAAAATAAAAAAGACAGATAATAAATTCAAAAAACTATATAAAAAAACTTCATTTCTATCTATAAAAATTAAAAATAAAGATAAAAATATTAAAAAATAAGATATAAAATTTAAATTCTCATCTAATAAAATAATAAAGTAAGATAACTTTTCATATTTTATTTAAAATTTAAAGTAAAATAATATAGTTTATCTAATCAACAAAGTGAAATTTAATCATAATCAAATAAAAAACAGAAACAATCAGTTATAAAAATGGAAACAATATCAAAGGTTTTATTCTGGGTAGCAAATAGTCTTCTTATTCCAGATGTTATTATTCTTCTAATACTTTTCGTTCGCGCTATTCTTCTTACAGGAAGTTTTTACAATCAGTTTGTAACCAAATTCAAGAACGATAAAGCTCTGGACAATGCAATAAAAAACCTATCAGCCGAAAATATAGACGAGCTGAGAAACCTTCTCCCAAAGAAAGACAACTCACTCTACATCAGATATCTCCGCGACCTGCTTTCACATCCATCGAGCGATGCTTATTCAGATTTTATGATTTCTAATTTTGAAAACGAAGCCGAAAAAGATATCGCAACTTCTAAACTACTCGCAAAAGTAGGGCCTGTATTAGGACTTATCGGGACTCTTATCGCGATGAGCCCTGCTCTCACGGGACTTTCTTCGGGCGACATCTCTGGAATGGCTTACAATATGCAGGTGGTTTTCGCTACTACGGTAGTGGGCTTGGTCATCAGTTTAATCGGGATGATTACCCTGCAATTTAAGCAGAGATGGTACGCCAAAGACACCAACAATCTGGACTATGTAGCACAAATTCTAACCCAAAACAAAGGCAAGATATGAGAAACAAACGCCGAAGAGTTCCTATTTTCAAGCGAGAAGAAGACACTGACCCGCTGAGTGTGGTGGTCAATCTGTTTGATGTAGCGATGGTTTTTGCTGTTGCGCTGATGGTCGCTATGGTAATGAACATGAACATGACCGAAGTTTTCAGCAAAGAAGACTTTACCGTCGTGAAAAACCCTGGGAAAGACAACATGGAAATCATCTCCAAAAAAGGGAATAAAATAGAAAAATACACGCCTTCCACCGACCAAAACAATTCCCAAAACAAAACCAAAGGGAAAAAAGTAGGGACTGCCTATCAGCTGGAAGACGGGCAAATCATCTATATAGAAGACTAATTTTGCTCATTTGAGAATAAAACGCTAAATTCGTACCCTTTTTAAAATCAAGAAAGATGAATTTTTTTATTGACACAGCAAATTTAGAACAAATCAGAGAAGCCCAAAATCTTGGTATTTTGGATGGAGTTACAACCAATCCTTCCCTTATGGCAAAAGAAGGAATCAAAGGAAAAGAAGCTATTCTACAGCATTATAGAGATATCTGCGAAATTTCAGATGGAGATGTAAGCGCCGAGGTGCTCTCTACTGATTACAAAGGTATGATAAAAGAAGGGAAAGAACTGGCAGCCCTACACGAGCGAATAGTAGTAAAAATCCCAATGACCAAAGATGGAATAAAAGCGATAAAATACTTCGCTGATAATGGGATAAAAACCAACTGTACTTTGGTATTTTCTGCTGGACAGGCTCTTTTGGCAGCGAAGGCAGGTGCTACCTATGTTTCGCCTTTTTTAGGAAGATTAGATGATATTTCTACAAACAGCATCCAGCTGATAGAAGACATCCGAGTAATCTATGACAACTATCTATTTGAAACTAAGATACTTGCAGCCTCTATCCGAAACCCTATGCATATCATAAATTGTGCTAAAATAGGTGCAGATGTGGTAACTTCTCCTCTTGCTTCTATTCTGAATCTTTTGAATCATCCTTTGACTGATAACGGATTAAAACAGTTCATCGCTGATTCTAACAAACTACAATAAATCAAAAAGTATGAGTTTTCGCTCATACTTTTTTTATTACAATTATTTCAAATACATTTTCATTTTTGTGATTTCCTCAGGTGTGGCTTTTATCTTCTTAAAAATCTCCTTTTCTGATGGGAAACTCACTCTGTAGAAAATAATTTTTTCGCCGTATTTTCGGAAATATGGATGCGTTTTCAGGAAATCCTCTGGCGCATCTGTGATAGCGTATTTTTGGATTTTAGAAACATCCATTGGGCTGGTGGAAATTAAATTCCTTGCTAAGTCTTTATCCACATTATAAGTTTCCAAAATCTGCTGTTTATCGGCAAATCCACCTAATTTCTTTCGGTAGCCTAAATAGCTTGCCGCCGCCTTTTCAGTAAACCCAAATTCTACCAACTGTTTGAAAGTAATACTGTTCAGGTCTATTTTAGAAAAATCCGTTTTGGCTGGTGCCACAGCTTTGGGAGATTCTTCTTTCTCTCGGATTTGTAGTTTTATCCAAGGTTTCAGCTCTTGGAATTTTTCCGCCGAAATCACAAAGCATTTTTCAATATCTTCCAGATTTTTGAAACTTCCTTTCAGATTTTTATCTCTGTAATTTACGATTACTTGGGCTTGTTTTTCAGAAAAACCTAATCTTTGCCAGCCTTGCACATCCAAAGCATTTGGGTCAAAATAAGTGTATTCTATTTTAGGTTTATTTTCTTTCGGTTTTTGAGCGAAATCAGGCACAGTTTCTGGCAAAAGCAGGTAAGGCGCAAGCCGCTGGTAGTTTTCTGGGCTGATGATGAAACATTCCTTAAACTTCTCTTTGCTTCGGAAACTCCCGCCGAGATAGTTTTTGTATTTAATAATCGCTTCAGCTTGCTTTTGGGAAAAGCCCATATTCTCCCAATCTTTCGCCGAATAGGAATCAGGATTAAATTTCCCTGATATTTTTAGTTCTTTCTTGGTAAAAGAATTTTCAAAATTATTTTTCTTACTGATTTTCTCTGGAAGCAGAATATACGCCTCTATTTCCGCAAATTTTTCAGGAGAAATGGCGTAGCATTTTGCCAGCTGTTCCTTTGAGAGAAATTCTCCGCCGACCAGCTCTTTATAATTCAGAATGGTTTTGACCTGCCGTTCTGTAAAACCGAGATTTTTCCACTGCTCAGCGGTGAGTTCATTTGGATTAAATTCTGATAAAATCAGCTCACTTCCCGCCTTTTCATTTACAAATTCTACAACGACAGGCTCGTGCTTCTCAGTGTTTTTAATCCAATAAAAAACCAACTGAAAAACCAAAATAAGGATTCCTAAAATCCCTAAACCTATAAACTGGTTTCGCCGCATCTGAAAAGGTAATTTTGGAAAATTTCTCATAAAAAATACAAGCCTCTAAAAAGAGGCTCTTTGTTTATTATAATGTCGCTGAATGAGCCAGCAAGTCTGTCAGTTTATTAGAATATCCTGTCTCATTGTCATACCAAGATACCAGCTTCACGAAGTTAGGAGAAAGCATGATTCCTGCTCCTTTATCAAAGATAGAAGTTCTCTTATCTCCTATAAAGTCCTGAGATACCACAGGATCTTCTGTATAGCCTAAAATTCCTTTCAATTCGTTTTCTGAAGCAGATTTGATAGCTTGAGAAATTTCATCGTAAGAAGTTGCTTTTTCTAATCTTACTGTTAAATCCACTACAGAAACATCAGCAGTAGGCACTCTGAACGCCATACCTGTCAGTTTTCCGTTAAGAGAAGGAATCACTTTTCCTACCGCTTTAGCAGCACCTGTAGAAGAAGGAATGATGTTCAACAATGCTGAACGACCACCTCTCCAGTCTTTTATAGATGGACCATCCACAGTTCTCTGTGTAGCCGTAGTAGCGTGTACAGTAGTCATCAACCCTTCTACAATCCCAAAATTGTCATGAACCACTTTTGCTAATGGTGCAAGACAGTTGGTAGTACAAGAAGCGTTAGAGAAAATATTTTGGTCAGCTTTTAGTTCTTTGTGGTTTACTCCCATTACGAACATTGGCGTATCATCTTTTGATGGAGCAGAAAGAACTACTTTTTTCGCACCAGCATTTAGGTGGGCAGTAGCAGTTTCTTTTGTTAAGAAAAGTCCTGTAGATTCTACGATGTATTCCGCACCTGCTTCATTCCATTTCAAGTTGTTCGGATCTCTTTCAGAAGTTACTCTTATTCTCTTTCCGTTTACGATAAGGTCGTTCCCTTCTACAGAAACCTCTCCTGCGAATTTCCCGTGAACTGAATCATATTTCAGCATATACGCCATGTATTCAGCATTCACAAGGTCGTTAATTCCTACAACCTCGATGTTATCTCTTTCAACCATTGCGTTGAAAACTAAACTCCCAATTCTACCGAATCCGTTGATTCCTACTTTGATTTTTGACATGATGTTATAATTAAATTTAAAAGTTTTCTTCTCATTATCTAAGGTCTGAAACTTGACCTGCACAAATTTACAAAATAAAGTCCAATAAAACGAGTTAAATTTAATATTTCATTTGGCATAATTTTTACTTTAATTTTTCCTAATTTTACCAAATATTATTTTATCATTATGGAAATTATCAGAAACGCTAAAGATTTACAAATTTATATCGCTAATGCCAAAAACAAAGGGCTAAAAATAGGTTTTGCTCCCACAATGGGCGCCTTGCATGGCGGACACCTCTCACTCTACGAGAGGGCAAGAAAGGAGAATGATATCGTAGTTTCTTCTATTTTTGTGAATCCTACTCAATTCAACAACCCTGAAGATTTAGAAAAATACCCGCGAACCATAGAAGCCGACATTGACCTTTTAGAAAAAACTAAAAATGTAGATGCAGTCTATACTCCATCCGTGGAAGACCTTTACTCTAATGGATTAGAGCGAAAAAGTTATGATTTCGATGGATTAGAAAACGAAATGGAAGGAAAATCCAGACCTGGACATTTTGACGGTGTAGGAACTGTAGTGGAGGAGCTTTTCAGACAGGTACAGCCTGATAATGCCTATTTCGGCGACAAAGATTTTCAGCAATTGGCAATTATCAAAAAATTAGTTCAAAAACTACAACTGCCTATTAACATTGTCGGAATGCCTATTTTTAGAGAAGAGAGCGGACTGGCGATGAGCTCGCGAAATATGAGGTTAAGCCCTGAGCAAAGAGATAAAGCCAAACTTATCTATGCTACTTTGGTAAAAGCCAACGAAATGTTCAGAAAATCCAGCCTCTCTGATGTCAAAACATTTGTAGAAAAAACCTTTGAAGACTCTGACTTTGAGCTGGAATATTTCATTATCGCGGATGAAGAAACCTTGAAAGAAGCAGATAAAATCGAAAACGGAAAGAATTACCGAGCGTTCATCGTTGTTCTGGTCGATGGAGTCCGATTGATTGACAATATCCATCTTGACTAATTTCAAAAAACAAATCCCGCCAAATGGTGGGATTTTTATTTATTTCGGTTCTGTAAATCTAGTCAAATTCACTTCTGGCAAAAGGTCTTTTTTACCTTCAATAAAATCAAAAAGCTCCTTTGAAAAATAGCATCCGTTCAGAATTCCTCTCGCTCCCAGCCCATTGAAAACATAAAGGTTTTTGTGTTTTTCATGCCTTCCTAAAATAGGTCTCCTATCCGCCACGGTAGGACGAAATCCTACATTGATTTCCTCCACTTCGAATTTTTCTGGATAAAACTGAGACAGTCCGTTTATCAGCTGCTCCTTCGCCTCTTCATCTACATTTTCATCGGTTCTTTCCCTATCATAAGTTCCTCCGTAATAATATTTTCCGTTTTCCAATGGAAAAATAAAATGCTTTTTCTTAATCGTAAAATCCCCTTCCAGCGGCACAGAGAGATTTACCACCAAATGATGACCTTTGTTAATATGAATAGGAATTTCTTTAAAATATGGGTTCTGCTTCACGGCTATTCCTTCCGCAAAAACAATATTTTTAAACTTAATATCCTTATACTGAGAGTTTTCTACATCAAGAGAGTTATAGTCAAATCTTTCTTTTATCAAATATTCATTTCTTTGTAAATATTTTAAAATATCTCCAAAAAACGCCTCCACATCCAATCTTGCAGAATGATTTACCCTTCCAGAACTAAATGGATTTTTCACCACATTCAATTCCTCAAAAACAGGATGAAGAAAAGGTCTAAGACTTTCTTCTTTCATCTTTTTCTGCCATAGCTCTCTTTCTTCCTCATTATGAAAAATTCTTTGGATAGGCTTATTTATCAAATAATTTTTGCCTGTATACTCCTGTATCTCTGACAGAGTTTTATGCAAAAAATCTATCTGCTCCTTTGCCAGCCAAAAAGAAGTAAAGCGCTTCAAAACCACAGGATTTATCATCCCCGCCGAAATTTGTGAGGCACTCTTCTTCCCTTCCGAAAAAATAACAAAATCTTTATTTTCTTTTAGCAGCTGATGTGCAAAAAATAAAGCCGCATATCCATCTCCTATAATGATGTATTCTGTATCTCTCATAACACAAAAATAAAAAACCTAGGCAAAATTTGCCTAGGCTATTATGTTAAAATTATAATAAAATTAATAATTCCACATATCATTCTCCATCTCGAGAATTTGGTTTTTGATTCTTTCACTCTCTTCTAGTTGAGCGTTAGCATCATTCGGGATGTAGTCTTTGATATTCCCTGTACCATACCCATTTTCAGATCTATAGATGATAGAAGAGAATCTTCTTGCATTCAATAAATCATCAAAAGTAAGGTCAGAAGACAAGTTCTTATTGTTAAATACTACTGCATTTGCCAATACTTCCCTTGCACTTGGGTAGAATACCCAGAATAAATCAATAAGCTCATCAGCATTACCAAGAGGTTCTCCATTAGGTCCTGTCAAGGCATTTGATGATGGGTCTTTACCCATAGCAGAAATACCTAATAATCTGTATTTCAGCTGTGCATCTCTACGATCAATGTACCACATACCTTTGATCTTCAGCATCTTTACATTTTCAGATTTAGTTTCATAAACATCTATGTATTGTTGTTTCTCTTCTTCTGAAATTTTCTCCCCAGCATTGACTCTTTCGATATATGCATCAGAGATACGCACGAATTTCGTAGCATTTTCTATTTCTTGTTTAGTCATTCTATCTTTAAACATCTCATCTTTATACACTTCTTTAATAGAGCCATCATTTACTCCATCTAAAAGAAGTTGGTACAAAGATTTTGTAGAAGCTACTAAACCATCAGAGTTATAATAGAATGGTCTATTGATTTTTTCGTTCATATCAATAATTTCCCATACCACCATACTTCTAACAATATCCTTATCCTCTACATATCCGTATTTTACTGGATTGTTTTTTACGGAAATAAGAGAATCCCCTTTCTTAACTGTATTCAAGTTTCTGTAGTGTCTCAACGCAGCTGGTGAATCTGAGTTAAGGATACTCAAAGAGTTTACTGGATTCAATGGAATCTCTGGCTCTTTTTTAACCTCTACCACAGGGGCTGGTTGTTCTGGTTCTTCTTGAACAGTTTTAGTCTTTCCTGCTTTACCTTTTTTACCTTTTTTGGCTACAGCTGTATTTTTAGCTCCAGCTTTCTTTTTTCCTTTTCCCTTCTGAGCATCTGCAAAGAAGAAAGTAAACACAAGAAAGAACAATAATATTCTTCTCATTTTATTTTGATATTAATTATATTTATTTACTACTGAACATTTATGACAACTGGGCTGATATTTTTAAGCATTTGTCCACCCAATCCTGTAGCAGTAGCTTGGATATCAAATACATAACACACATCTCCAGCTCTCAATCCAGCTGTAAGGCTAGCTGCTGCACTTAGAGAGTTTCCACTCACATACATTGCTGCTTTTCCAGGCGCTTTGAATCTAAATCCTGTTACTTGGAAACTTACAGGGAAGTCGAAATCAGGTATAGCAGCCGAAATCACTTGTTTTGAAATAGAACTTGCAGGCATAGAAACTACATTCTGAGATCTGATCTGTCCTTGTGGTGCAGGAACACTCTTAATACGGAATGGGAATGATTGAGAAACCACTTTTCCATTAGGTTGTTTTCCTGACACTGTAATATTTACAGTATTTCCAGCTCCTGGTCTGATAACCCATTTACCTCTACCACCTGATACACTTGCACCTGGCGCAGAAAGAGTTACTGTAGAGTTATCAACACCTAACATAGATGCAGACACAGGGTTTTCTACACCTCTATATAGTACATTCATCTTATCAGCAGAAATCAAAGCTCCACTTTGAAGTTTAACTTCTTCTGCTCCAGCGATTACTCTATAGTTGTGCTTGAAAGGTAATGCTACCATTTCTCCTTTAGAGTTTCTATATGAAACTGTACCACTCATTGTATGTTCTCCTACTCCTCCTCCTAGAGTTTTGTATCCCATACCTCTAGTTGTTCTATCAACTCCTGTGAACTGAAGATTTGGATCATCAGAATATGTTCCGATGAATACTTTAGCTTCTACAGGCTGACCTTGGATAATTACTGTAGGACCAGCAACAATAGCCTCATATGCATTGAATTTGATATCAGCATCCACTTTTTCTTGAAGCATCAATGCCAAAGCATCTGACTGCAAGTTTCTCGCTTCTGATTGGATAACTTCCAAGTTAGATAATGCCGCAATCAATGGTTGGTTGTGGAATTTATATTGTAACCATCCTTTACCATTTCTTGTTTCTCCTTTTGGAAACTCTGTAACCATTGTTTGGTTAGCTCTTTCTACTAGGTTTTTCATTTCTGGTACATTCCCAAAAGACTGAGCAATAAATGTTCTAAGATCATTTATTTGTTTTGTTAAGTCTTTAGCAACCTTAGAAGGTGCATTCTCGTCACCTCCATCAAAGAATTTACCTGTAGAATATTCTGTACCATTCAAAGCATTGAAGTTATCTTCTACTCCAGCTTTTTCATTATATCCTGCCTCTTTCTTCAATTGAGTTTTGATACCTTCTATTGATTCTACTAAAGCATTGATTTTTCCTTTCAATCCCTGATAAATCTCATAGTTTTGAGCTGCTGCTTCATTAGTTTCAGATTTAGCCTTTAAGGTTTGCTCAAAAATTTTATCAGTTTTATTTTCAGTCAACTCTCTTGACTCTTGTAGAGACGAATTAGTATCAAAATAAGATCTAATAATCTCTTGGTCAATTTGCATCGCCAACATACAGATGAAAACCAAGTACATTAGGTTAATCATCTTCTGACGAGGTGATAATTTCTCTTTTGCCATTTTTTAATTTTTTTGGTTTAAAATTATTTAAAAATCACAATGAGAAATTAAGCTTTCATCGCTGTTAACATACCTCCATAAACTCTGTTCAAGCTATTAAGATTTGTAGTCAATCCTTTCAATTCTTCATTAAACTTCTCTGACTGCTCAGCTGATTTTTGGATGTCAGCTACATATTTTTTGCTGTACTCAGACTGTTGTCTTCCGTGTTCTAATTGTAGAGCGTATAGTGCATTGATGCTTTCTAAGTGATTAGCAGCCAAAGCCATTTGCTCATTATATTTGTGAGTAGAAGCAGAAACATCTACAGTTTGGTTAATTTGGTCTACAGAGTGAGAGAATTTATCAATTCCTGTTCTCAATCTTTCGAACATAGCAACATCCAATTTAGCATCTGCTAACATTTTATCCAAATTTTCAGATAAAGAAACTTCTAATTCAGAAATGTTAGATGTAACTTTAGATTCTACAGCCTTTCTTGGCTTTGGAGTAGCATTAGCATCCATTAATTCTGGATATACATTTTCCCATGCGTATTTAGTTTCTTCTGCAGGTGGGTTGAATGCAAACACGATGAAGATGAAACATTCCACAGCAAGTCCCAAACCTAAGATAAAGTTACCACTTACACCTGGAATAGGAAGGTGTGTCATTTTTACTAACGCTCCGAAAATTACTACTGCTGCACCCATTGAATAAATGAAGTTTAACACAGCATCTTTTGATTTAAACATAACTTTTAATTTTTAATGATTATACTTTATTTAATTTTTTCTTGTTTTTTTTTATCTTCTTATTTTAGACGCTCCTTCTGGTATGTCTTGAACAGTTCTAAATCCTATGTAACTTCTAGCAGAGTCTTTACGCTCCCAGTCTCTAGAACCAACCATCAATAGGTATCCTATGTCTTTCCAAGAACCACCTCTTACAGTTTTCTTAACATCTACATAGGCTCTGTTAGAGATGTAAGGATTCAATGTAGAAGAGAACTGATAAGTAGAGTTGTTATAAGGAGATTCTGTCCATTCAGCTACATTCCCTGCCATGTCATAAAGTCCATATCCGTTTTTAGGGAACTTTTTAACAGGAGCTGTATACATATATGTACCTTTTTTCTCATCCTCTATATAGTTACCTCTCTTAGGTTTGAAGTTTGCTAAGTAGCATGCTCTATCATCCATCAAATAAGGACCTCCCCAAGGATAAGCTGCATTTTCTAGGCCACCACGAGCTGCATATTCCCATTCTGCTTCAGTTGGAAGCCTGAATTTCATAGGAGAATGTCTTCTTTTTTTAGATCTAGCATTAGAATCTGCTTTTGCTTTTGTTTTATAGTCAGTAAAAGCTCTTGCTTGATCCCAAGTAACCCCTACTACAGGATAATCTTTATATGCAATATGCCAGAAATATTGGTCAAATAGCGGTTCATTATAAGCATAATTGAAATCTCTCAACCATACTGTTGTATCTGGATAAACAGCTATACTCGTTTTCTTTTCTGAACGAAGTCCTTTAGATCCATCTTTGATGTCTTCCCACTCATAACGATACTGAAGTTTAGTAACATCTAGAATTCTCTTGTTATTTTCTCTCTTATCTGGCGCTACATACATAGACTCTAAAATCTCTGCATATTTAGCATCTGGATATTGATTAACATTCCAATCTAATGGAACTGACCAATCCAATCTTTTCGCCTCATTATAACCATTTCTCCCTCCTTGAGATTCCAAGAACTGCTGGTATCCAGACTTATTCTCTTTATCTCCTTTTTGAGACAAATACGCATAATTACGCCCTTCTCCTTTACCATCTCCAGAAGATTGTCCTCCTCCTGCAGCCTCTGCTAAAAGAGTTCTAGCAATAGAGTCTCTTACATAGTTGATAAACAATCTATACTGAGCATTAGTAACCTCTGCTTCATCCATGAAAAATGAAGAAACAGTAACTGTCTTTAATTGGGTTTTTTCTGGAGTCATTGTAAAGTCCTGATCTGCCTGCCCCATAACGAAAGACCCTCCTGGTATTGCTACCATTCCGTGCGGTCTCGCTGCAACAAAAGATTTTGAACTTTCTTTAGACACCAATTCTCCCTTGGTGTCTGGTCTTCCAGAATTCCCTTTTTTTCCTCCTGAGGAACATGCCGCAGTTAGTAAAGCTGCGGAAACTAAAAGAACGATTCTTTTCATTATATTAAATCTATTTTTTATATTTTATTTATTTTTCAAAAAGGATAACGATTTTTTTTCTTAAATTATTTTCTTTCCTTCATATTTTTTTATTCCACTGTCACAGATTTCGCCAAATTTCTCGGCTGATCCACATTCACCCCCCTATAAACAGCTATATAATAAGCTAATATCTGTAATGGTATAGATGCTACTATTGGAGAAAAACATTCTGAGGTTTCTGGTATTTCTATCACATAATCAGACATTACCGAAACCTGCTTATCTCCTTTATTAACAATAGAAATCACTTTCCCTTTTCGCGCTTTAATCTCCTGCACATTACTTACAATCTTATCATAATGACCTTTTCTTGGAGCGATGATTACTATTGGCATATTTTCATCAATCAAAGCAATAGGCCCATGCTTCATTTCTGCTGCTGGATAGCCTTCTGCATGGATATAAGAGATTTCTTTCAACTTCAATGCTCCTTCTAATGCAGCAGGGAAGTTATATCCACGCCCCAAATATAAGAAATTTGAAGCACTTACAAAATCTTTCGCCATTTTTTTAACATAATCATGTGTAGATTCTAGTACATCCTCTATCTTTTTAGGGATAGCATCCAGTTCTGTTATCAAACTCATGAAATCCACATTGCTAAGATTTCCATTATGTTTTCCTAACTTAAGTGCCAGCAAAGATAATATTGTTAATTGAGCTGTAAAAGCCTTTGTAGATGCTACTCCTATCTCTGGCCCCGCATGTGTATATGCTCCTGCATCTGAGAATCTAGAAATAGAAGAATCTACAACATTACAAATTCCAAAAATAAATGCTCCTCTTTCTTTTGCTAATTTAATAGCTGCCATAGTATCTGCCGTCTCACCTGACTGAGAAATCGCAATAACTATATCTTTATTAGTAATAATAGGATTTCTGTATCTAAATTCCGAAGCATACTCCACTTCTACTGGGATTCTAGCAAATTCTTCTATAAGATATTCTCCTATCAATCCCGCATGCCAAGAAGTTCCACAGGCTACAATAATAATTCTTTCTGCTTTAGTGAATTTATCTAAATAATCCCAAATTCCAGCCATCTTTATAATTCCCTCATCTACTAAAAGACGGCCTCTCATTGTATCATGGATAGATTTTGGCTGTTCAAAGATTTCTTTAAGCATAAAATGCTCATAACCACCTTTTTCTATCTGTTCTAAACTTAATTTCAATTCTTGAACTTCAGGAATAACAACTGAATTATCAACAATAGCTCTGATTTCTACTCCTTTTTCTAAAGAAATCGTCGCCATGTGCCCATCTTCAAGATAGATAGCCTCTTTGGTAAATTCAACGAAAGGTGAAGCATCAGATGCTACAAAATATTCATTTTCTCCTATCCCTATAGCTAAAGGCGAACCTAAACGACCTACAACCAAAAGCCCTGGGTGGTCTTTATGCATCACAGTGATAGCATATGCTCCATACACTTCGTTCAATGCATATCTCACAGCAGTAGGAAAATCCACCTCCTGTGTATCCATTATATATTGAATTAGATTAACTAAAACTTCGGTATCTGTATCAGAAGCAAAAGTAAATCCTTTCTCTATCAACATGGTCTTAATGGTATCATAGTTCTCTATAATTCCATTATGAATAATTGCTATTTTACCATTATTAGACAAATGTGGATGAGAGTTTCTATCACTAGGAACTCCATGGGTAGCCCATCGTGTATGTCCCATACCCACATGAGCAGAACCTTCTAAGTCTTTAGAAATACTAACCAAATCGGCTACTTTTCCTTTCGTTTTCTTAAGTTCAAAGTCATTATTTTGTCCCTCTACTATTACCCCTGCACTATCATAACCTCGATACTCTAATCTTTTGAGCCCGTTGATTACTATATCATAAGCACATCTATGCCCCGTATATCCTACTATTCCACACATAATTTGTTCTAAATTTATTTAGTAACATATGTTACCATTAGTTTTGGTCTATTATTATTTGCAGCATTTGTCCCTACAAACACAGCTCTGTAAGGTGAGCTAACATTATTATTATAATTTTCACTTACCAAATTTCCATTTGATGTAAGATACTCTCCAATATTAACAATCAAGTCTTTAGCCTCTGCTTCTTTTTCTACAATATCTTTGATAGTTTTTGTAATATCAATATCATAGTAAGAAGGATTACTATTAGTAGAATAAGCTTTTACTAAACTATAATTACTATTGCCCAACATGGTTTTTAGGTCTGTAATAAAATCAGTTTCTCCTTGTTTTCTTACTAAGAAACCAACTGGTTTAGTATAAGAATTATTCCATGTATTGGTATCTGTATACAATCTTACTTTTGCTGAAAGTATCGCTGCACCACGCTCTTTGTAAAGTCTTTTCAAATCACTAATACCTGCTCCATTCAGTTTTATTTCAGCTCCAGGACCTCCCATCCCTTGCATATATAGTAGAGGATCCCCATTAGTACTATTTATATTAGCCATTACAGTATTAAATGTAGAACTTCTATTATAAGATATCTGACTAAAATGAACATTAGAAGAACCTAAATCAAAACTAAAAGTATTTGATTTTCCTCCAGATGTATAGTACATAGTCATTGTCACTTCATTAGGAGCAAAGTTTATCAAGTAACCATCATTTTCTCGAACTGAAATTTTAAGCCCTCTAAAATAATTGATAAAATTACTTTCGTTGCTCAACTCTGTAGCTCCACTTTTATTAGCTATTTTATCTCTAAAATAATTTTTATCTAATTGGATTCTTACTCCTGCTTCTCTTGTCAAAAGGGCTGTATTATCAGAAGTTTTATTTATACCGACTGCATAAACATTCCCTGAAAATGCCTTAGTTCCTAACGGAACTCCACTTGTAGCAACTGGGCTATTTGACAATTTTTCCGTCCCAACAGCCCCCAAATCGGTAGCAATTTCATGAACATCAATATTCATTGCCGTTGCTGGATTACCATATTTAACAGCTTCGTATTTTGTTAATGTCTGTTTTGCAGTCTGTCCTCCATGGGTTACATTTGTTGTAGTAACCGCTTTGGTTGTTACATCATACTGAGGTTTAATTTCTAAAACCACAGAATCCACCACTGGATTAGTTCCAAAATCAGGAGCATATTTAGACAATCTCACTTGAGTAACATATGCTGACTTCTGCATACCAAACTGCCCCTCAGTGAAAGCACCTAATGTAGCTCTTTGCAACGCATAAGAATCAGCTCTCACAACATCTCCATTATTTATATTGTAAGCTACCAAATCATAAGAAACCTGATTTCCAGTAACTGAATTACCATCAAAAAGATTTTTCCCTAGGTCATCAGCATCAGAATTACAGCTGACCATCAAACCTCCAAAAAGAAAAACTGATAATATTGACTTTATTTTACTCATCTGTTTCTTAGTTTTATTTATAAATTTCTGATATTCCCTCTTCATTAACTCCATCTATTTTAGGCGTTTTTGTATTCTTAAAGCCTTCTTCTAATACCTTATTTAGTTTTTTATCTCCTTTTACAACCAAGTCTACTAAATCCATCCCTTCAACAAGAAAATCTTGTATTGTAGGATTTTCAATAGCTTTCAGATCGCTTATTCCATCAAATTTCAATTTCTCTTCTATTTCCTTTCCTAAACTAAAATTTTTCTCATTGTATACCGACAAAACAAGTTTAGTATCTTGAAAATATGTATCTGATTTATAGAAATTCTTCAAATATATCGCTACAAAAGAAGACATCCACCCACTAAGATGTATCACATCTGGCACCCAGTTTAGTTTTTTGATAGTTTCTATCACTCCTCTTGTAAAGAATATAGCTCTCTCATCATTATCCTCGAAAGGCTTCCCTTCCTCATCTGCATAGTAAGATTTTCTCTTAAAATACTCATCATTATCTATAAAATACACCTGTAACCTTTCCCCTGGTAAAGATGCCACTTTTACTATCAAAGGCTGATCCAAATCATTTATAATAATATTCATTCCTGAAAGACGGATCACCTCATGCAACTGATATTTTCTCTCACTAATCAGTCCAAACCTAGGCATAAAAACCCTCACATCATTTCCTTCCTGATGCATTTTTAGAGCCATCTTATTCACTTCCGAAGCCATATTTGTTCCCTCCTGATAAGGAAACATCTCCGTAGTGACATATAGAATTTTTTGATTTGACATACTGCTTAATTCTATTGACATAAGTCAATTCGTTCTGCAAAGTTACAAAATTAAATTCATTTATAAACAACAAAAGTCTTATCAAAAATGATAAGACCCTGATAGTATTGCACTTATATTTTTATTTTAAAATTGATATAATCTGTTCTGCTAGTGAAATACCGATTCTATCCTGCGCTTCATTAGTAGAAGCTCCTGTATGAGGAGTTAATGAAATTTTCGGGTGAGACAGAACACTCTTAGCAGGTGTAGGCTCATTAATGAATACATCCAGCCCTGCAAAAGCTAATTTACCACTATCCAAAGCTTTTAGAAGCGCTTCTTCATCTACTACTCCACCTCTAGCACAGTTCACTAGTGCCGCTCCATTTTTCATTAAATCAAATTCTTTCTGACCAATAACAAATTCTTTTTGAGCTGGAACATGAAGCGTAACGAAATCTGCTTCTTTTAGAACTTCTTCTTTAGATTGTGTTTTGATTTCAAAATCTACTGACTGTCCATTGAAAAATTCTACTTTTAAATTTACTTTTTCAGCAAAATTATCCACCGCCAAAACTCTCATTCCTAGACCTAAAGCCATTTTAGCAACTTCCTGACCTATTCTACCAAAACCAATGATACCAATAGTTTTCCCTCTCAGCTCCACGCCTTTTGTATAAGCTTTTTTAAGCTCTGCGAATTTAGAATCTCCTTCTACTGGCATTTTTCGGTTAGAATCCGTTAAAAATCTACATCCTGAAAACAAATGAGCAAAAACCAATTCTGCCACAGATGCTGACGAAGCCGCAGGCGTATTAATCACATTGATACCTTTTTCTCGTGCATATTCCACATCTATATTATCCATTCCTACTCCTCCTCTACCGATGATTTTCAGAGAAGGACAAGCATCTATGATATCCTTTCTTACTTTGGTTGCACTACGCACTAGAAGCGTTCTCACTTGGTTTTCATTGATATAGTTTATCAATTCTTCCTGTGGAACTTTGGTTGTAATCACCTCAAAACCTGCTTTTTGCAAACCATCAATTCCAGACTGGTCTAAGCCGTCATTTGCTAATACTTTCATAATAATAGTTTTAATAAATTCTAATAATAGTTATCCCACAAAGATATAAATTTGATTTTAAATATTTGATATTTCAAGACTAAAATAAATTGCTAAATTTGTCCCTTATTGAACAAATGGAAGAAAAAGTAGTTTTAATCACCCCGAATGATGAAGTTTTAGGCGTAATGAACAAGCAGGAAGCCCATGAAAAGGGAATTCTGCATCGTGCTTTTTCTGTTTTTTTGTTTAATGCAAAGGGAGAAATGCTCCTGCAAAGAAGAGCTGGTTCTAAATACCATTCGCCCAATCTATGGACTAATGCAGTCTGCTCCCACCCACGCGAGGGAGAATCCTATAAACAAGCCGCTCTAAGGCGCATGCAGGAAGAACTTGGGATTTATGCTGATATAGAGGAAAAATTTCATTTTATCTATAAAGCTGAAGTAGGACAAGGACTTTGGGAGCATGAGCTGGACTATGTTTTTACGGGATTTTTTGAAGGTGATTTTAGCCTAAATTCGGAGGAAGTTTCGGAAGTTCGCTATATTTCCGTAGAGGATTTGGACAGAGAAATGAAAGAAAAACCAGAAAACTTCACTGAATGGTTTAAAATAATACTCAACGAATACAAACAGCATTTATCATGAAAAAATTATTATTTAAATTATTTTTCGCATTAGCTTTCGCTTCTATTTCCCTGTACGGACAGGAGAAAATACAGCAGGTGGAAGTCCATATATTTGGAGGAATGGCTCTTTATTCAAGCCAATACACCCTCAATTCTCTAAAAAAAGAATTTAGCGCAAAACCTCTAATGGGACAAAACGAAGATCTCCCAAAGGAAATTTCGCTACCAAACACACCCAAGAACTGGGAAGCTTTCACTAAAAAAATAAATCTGAACAAATTCAAAGAACTGAGAGAAGGCCCTAGCCAACAGGCTTTTGAT
>JABCOA020000087.1 GCA_013333875.2 Flavobacteriaceae bacterium
CAGATACAGACAGGCTTTTTCAAGGCATCGGTAGGTCTGGATTTACCTTTCCCTGTGAAAATAACTTTATATAACTACCTGATTGTCATATCATCAGCGTTTTTCTTCGGACTGATGGTTTCTTGGATTTTCTCCAAAGTGAATAGACATCATTTGTCATCTAATTAGTTTTAAAGCCAATAAAAATGATGAAATTTGGGCTTATCGGAAGGAATATTTCTTATTCGTTTTCAAAAAAATATTTTGAACAGAAATTCAATCGATTATCTTTACCAGATTACTTCTACGATTTATTTGATATCCAGCAGATTGAGGAAATAGAAAAGATATTCAGCATAGATAATCTCAGAGGGCTGAATGTCACCATTCCCTACAAAGAACAGGTGATTCCTTTTTTAGATAAACTCAGTGATGAAGCCGAAAAAATAGGTGCAGTCAATTGTATTTTAATCAAAAATGGAAAGAAAATTGGGTACAATACAGATGTTTTTGGTTTTGAAAAATCCTTATTGACTTACCCAAAAATCCTATCAGAAAAGTCGCTGATTTTAGGAAACGGAGGAGCTGCAAAGGCCGTGAAATATATTTTTGATAAATATAATATTGATTATCAAACAGTTTCAAGGAAAACCGAACTTAATTTTGAAAAGCTTTCGGAAGAAATCGTAAAAGAGCATAAAATCATTGTCCAATGCACGCCTGTAGGCACTTTCCCAGATGTGGAGCAAAGCCTTCCTTTTCCTTTCGATGGGATTTCTTCTCAGCATGTGGTCATAGATTTAATCTACAATCCTCCTCAGACTCAGTTCCTTAGAAAAGCTCATGAAATGGGAGCCGAAACGATGAACGGACTTCTTATGCTGGAACAACAAGCAGAAAAAGCGTGGGAAATTTGGAATTTTAAATAAAAAACCTTTAATTTAGTGCCTTGAAATGTTGAGGCATTTTTTAATCCTCAAAATTTGGCTTAGTATTAAACAAAAAAACTGATTGTAATGAGTACAGAAATGGAAAACAAAAACGAAGAATTTTTAGATATCAATTCTTATGAAGAAATAGAAGAAAATGAGCAGACAGCTCTGGATACGCTCTCTGTGAAAGAACTTTTGTCTGAAATGGAAAGCATCGTAAATAAGCCAGATGCGGGAGCTCATGCTAAAAAATTCAATCAGTTAAAAGACAAGGCTTATCACCTTATTCAAGATGAAATTGCAGATAAAAAACACGATTTCGTAGAGGAAGGGAATGATATGGAAGATTTCTCTTACGAACATCCAGAGCAGTCTAAATACTCTGCTTTGGTGAGTATTTTCAAGGAAAAACTGGATGTTTTTAATAAAAATCAAGAAAAAGAGCACCAAGAAAATTTGGAGAAGAGAAACCAAATCATAGAAAAACTCAAAAATCTCTACATCAATACTGAGCCTAATACCAACCTATTCCGTGCAATCAGAGAAATAAAAGAAGAATGGGCAAATGCTGGAGCAGTTGCAAAATCTGAATTTAAGAACCTGAATCACAATTACTTCCATCATTTGAATCAGTTTTACCAAATGCTGGATTTAAATAAAGAATACCGTGAGCAGGAATACGCGCACAATTTAGAAAAGAGAAAAAGCATCATCGCTCGTGCAGAAGAACTGATAAATGAAGTTTCTGTCCAAAAAGCCCTCAATGAACTGCAATATCTGCACAGACTTTGGAAAGAAGAAGCCGAACCTGTGGCGGAAGAGTTTCGTGACAGCACTTGGGAAGTTTTCAAAGAAATTTCTAATAAAATCCACGAGAGAAAATCCGAACTTTTGGCTCAAATAGAAGTGGAACAGCAGAAGGCTTTGGAAAAGAAAAATGAAATCATCGCAAAACTGAAAGATTTCGCTTCTTCGAAAGAGGCTCTCACTCACAACTATTGGCAACAAGCGATAAAACAAGTGGAACAGCTTCGCAGCGAGTTTTTAAAATTGGGCAATGTTCCTAAAAAATTATCCAACCAAAACTGGACGGAGTTCAAAACCGCGCTTAGAGCCTTTAATACTAAGAAAAATGATTTTTATAAAAATCTGAAAAACTCACAGCATATCAATTTAGAGGAAAAGCAAAAACTGATTTCCATCGCGCAGGACAACATGCATTCTGAGGATTGGGACACTGCCGTGCCTCTATTTAAAAAGTTACAAGAAGACTGGAAAAACATAGGGCATGTTCCTAAAAATCAAGCAAATAAGGTTTGGAATGATTTCCGTGATGCTTGTAATACATTCTTCAATAATTTCCGTGAGAAAAACGCTTCTACAACGGATGATTGGAAACAAAACTACCATCAGAAGAAAGCCTTGCTTGAGGAATTAAAGCAAATAAATGACGAGGAAGGAAGCGTAGAAAAAATAGAGCAAATCAAGAGTTCTTGGGACAGCATCGGTAAAGTTCCAAGAAATAAAATGAGCATCAATAATGAGTTTAATAAAGTTCTGAAAGAAAAACTTAAATTAAACAAAATCAATGTGTTTGACTTAAAAGAGGATAATCTTACAGAAGCTCAGCTTACCGATAAAGCAAGAAAAATCAAGAGCCAAATAGCAGATTTAGAGGCGGAAGTGGTGAAATTAGAAAATAATATCAATTTCTTTAACAATCCTTCGCGAGAAAACCCTCTGCTAAAAGATACTTATGACAAAATAGATGAGAAAAAAGTTCTGATAGAAAGCCTAAAACAGAGCCTTCATAAGCTTATCACTGGCGAATAATTTTTTAAACATATTCTTAATATTCTACCAATTTTGGGAGAATATTAAGTTTTAGACAAAATCTAAAAATGCAAGATAAAATCTACATGAGGCGATGTGTAGAACTCGCCCAAAAAGCTGTCGGAAAAACCTATCCTAACCCTATGGTGGGCGCTGTCATTGTCCATAATGGGGAAATAATAGGCGAAGGATACCACCAAAAAGCAGGAAATCCTCATGCAGAAATCAATGCAATTGACTCCGTTCAAGATAAAACTTTACTGAAAGAATCTATTATTTATGTTTCTTTGGAGCCGTGTGCCCATTTTGGAAAAACACCGCCTTGCGCTCTAAAACTGAAAGAAATTGGATTCCAGAAAGTTGTAATAGGAACTCTGGATTCTCACGAAAAAGTAGATGGAAAAGGAAAAAAAATCTTAGAAGAATCGGGAATAGCAGTAGTTTCAGGAGTTTTAGAGAATGAATGCAGGGAACTTAACAAAAGATTTTTCACTTTTCATCAAAAGAAAAGACCTTATATCATCCTAAAATGGGCAGAATCGGAGGATGGATTTTTGGATAAAGGCTTTAGGCCCACTGCGGTCAGCAATTCATTAGCCAAACAATGGGTTCACCAGTTAAGAGCCGATGAACACGCTATTTTAGTTGGGAAAAACACAGTGCTAAATGACAATCCCAGCCTTACCACAAGGGAAGTTTTTGGAAAAAATCCTGTACGAATTTTGATTGATTTGGAATTAGAAATTCCGCAGAATTTCAATATCTATAATGATGACGCGCTTACATTGGTTTTTAATTCAATC
>JABCOA020000088.1 GCA_013333875.2 Flavobacteriaceae bacterium
AATGCCGTACACTCTGCCTGTTTCTGCGCTTCCACTTGAGTTGCCAGAAGTAGAAAAATACCTGCCAACCGAAGATGGAGATCCGCCGCTAGGGAATGCTAAAAATTTCGCTTGGGATAAGGTTAATCAAAAAGTGGTGTCTACGGAACTTGTTGATAATCAAAATGTTTTTCCGCTTGAATTGTCCACTATGCCAGGCTGGGCGGGGAGCTCTTGGTATTTCTTAAGATACATGAACCCAAATAATGAAGCCGAGTTTTGTGATAAAAATACATCAGACTACTGGGGGCAGGTAGATTTGTATATCGGTGGAAGTGAGCATGCTACGGGGCACCTGCTTTATTCTCGTTTTTGGACTATGTTCCTGAAAGACAGAGGATTTATCAGCCATGAAGAGCCTTTCCAAAAGATGATAAACCAAGGGATGATTTTGGGAATTTCGGCATTTGTGTATCGTGTGGATGGAACGAATAAGTATGTTTCAAAAGCACTAGCAAAAGACTACGAAACTCAAAAAATCCACATAGATATTTCTCTATTAAAAGGAACTTCGGACGAGCTGGATTTGGATAAGTTTAAGGCTTGGCGACCAGAGTTTAAGGATGCTGAATTTATCTTGGAAGACGGAAAATACATCACAGAAAGAGAGGTGGAAAAAATGTCTAAATCCAAATATAATGTAGTAAATCCTGATGATATTTGCGAGGAATATGGAGCGGACTGTCTAAGGCTTTATGAAATGTTCCTTGGGCCGCTGGAGCAGTCTAAACCATGGAATACACAGGGCTTGAGCGGAGTTTATGGCTTCCTTAAGAAGTTCTACAATCTTTATTTTGATGGGGATACTTTTTCGGTTTCAGAGGAAGAGCCTACGAAAGAGGAGCTTAAAATCCTGCATACATTGATTAAAAAGGTAATTTACGATATTGAGAATTTCTCTTTTAATACTTCCGTGTCGCAGTTTATGATAGCTGTGAATGAATTACAGAAACTAAAATGTAATAAAAAAGCTATCTTAGAGCCGCTCGCAGTTTTGATTTCGCCTTATGCACCGCATGTTTGTGAGGAGCTTTGGAGTCTTCTTGGTAATGCAGGGAGTATAGATTTCGCGCCTTTCCCTGCTCTGAATGAGGCGTATTTGGTGGAAGATGAAATAGAATATCCAGTGAGTTTTAATGGAAAGATGAGGTTCAAACTTTCTCTTTCTGCTGAGCTTTCTAAAGAGGAAATCGAGGAAATAGTAATGAAAGATGAGAAAGTAATCCAGCAGCTGGGCGGAGCTAAACCAAAGAAAATCATAGTGGTACCGAAAAAAATCATCAATATAGTATCCTAATTTGATAAAGATTTTAAAATTTGGTAAACTTTTTGATTATTCTATAAATATAGAAGCTTATTTTAATTAAAAAATAGATTTATTTCTTAAAATTTTCAATTTTTGATGAAATAAATTTGTGTAGAACAAAAAAAAGTATTTATTTTACGCAATCAAAAAATAATTTATAATTTAGTTTAGATATGGAAATGAATGTTTCAACTCAAGAGCAACAAGTAGTTGCAAGAAAAACAGGAGGTCTTAACCCATTTTTAGTATTACCACTTTTATTAGTAGTAGGTATTTGTATTTATCTATTTGTTTTTGGTAGTCCAGGTAACTTTAAAAATGAAGGACTTTCTGGAATGTCTGTCGCTTTTAGTGATATAGCAGCTAAGGACTTGGTGCCTAAGCGTATTATTGGAATGGTGTATTTAGGAGGGTTTATCGTGCCTGTTCTTATTACATTTGCTGTTACAGTATTGGTATTCTCTTTAGAGCGTTTCTTCGTTTTGAATAAAGCAGAAGGAGCAGGAAATCTTGAAGGTTTCGTTCTAAAAATCAGACAACTTTTAAAAGAAAATAGAATTTCTGAAGCACAGGAAGAATGTGACAAACAGAGAGGTTCAGTAGGAAATGTTGTTAAGGAAGCTTTGACTACTTATAAGGCTCTTAGCAAAGATACTACAATGAACAGAGAACAAAAAATGGCTGCTCTTAACAAATCTATCGAAGAGGCTACTACTCTAGAAATGCCTATGATGGAAAAGAACATGTCTATCCTTTCTACATTAGGAACAGTAGCGACATTGGTAGCGTTATTAGGTACTGTAATGGGGATGATTGGTGCATTCTATGCATTAGGTTCAGGAGGAGGAACTCCAGATGCTGCGGCTCTATCTATTGGTATCTCTGAAGCCTTGATTAACACGGCATTAGGAATTGGTACATCTGCTATTGCTATCATATTTTATAACTTCTTTACATCTAAGATAGATGGTATGACATTTAAGATTGATGAAATCGCAATGTCTATTCAGCAGTCTTTCGCTGAAAATCATAAATAAGATTTAGTGAAAATTCATCTTGATTTTCATCTAAATTTAGTAAGAAGTTTAATTAAAATATAAATAGATAATGGCAAGAATCAAACCAAAAAGACACGGAGTAGTTACCGATATGACTGCCATGTGTGATGTTGCATTCCTGCTTCTTACCTTCTTTATCTTGACTACGGAGTTTAAACAACCCGATGTCGAGGACATTGTAACCCCTTCTTCTATATCAAAATCTAAACTTACAGAAGGAGATAATACAATGACTATTAGTGTAACAAAAGAAGGAAGATATTATTTTTCACCAACTAATAATCCATCTCAGAGAGTGGAATTGTTAGAGAAAATGGGCGAAAAATATAATATAACATTCACAGAGCAAGAAAAGACTGCGTTCCAGAACACCCAGTTTGTAGGGGTTCCAGTTGCACAGTTGAAGGCTTTTCTTCAGTTGCCAGAGGATCAGAGAAAAAAATACAAAGGCTCTATACCAATGGATAGTGCAAATACGCAGTTAGTAGAGTGGGTGCAGAATAATGCAAAGATTAATAGAGAAGCTAAACTTGCTGTAAAAGGTGATGGAGGCGCATCTTATGATAAGTTTAAAGTTCTATTTGAAGGACTGAGAGATATAGAGTTTTATAAATTTGTGTTGGTGACAACAGAAGAATAAACATAAAAGAATAAAAATGGCAGAAGTACAAGTACAAGACAAAGGTGGTAAAGGAGGAAAAGTACGCTCCAAAAAGCAGTCTACAAGAGTAGACATGACACCGATGGTGGATTTGGGATTCCTATTGATTACATTCTTTATGTTTACCACTACTTTCACCAAACCAAACATTATGAATTTGGGACTTCCTGCGAAGCCGAAGCCAGGGCAAGAGGTGCCAACTCCAGAAATTGATTTGACAAATTCTATTACATTTGTTATTGCAAAGGATAATAAGTTATTCTATCATCAGAAAGATGCCGCAGGTCTTAATGTAGAAACATTGGTAGAAACTACCTATGACCGTGAAGGAGTAGAAAAGGTAATAGCTCAAGCAAAAAGCAGAGCGAAGAAACCAGATTTCTTTACAGTGATTATCAAACCAATGGAAGATGCAAGTTTTAGAAATTTCGTTGATATCCTTGATGAGATGGAAATTACTGGTAGTAAGAGATTTTCTATAGGAGAGATTAAGCCTTTTGAAAAGGCTGTCTATGAACAAAAAGTGAAATAATTAAAAACCAACAGTATGGCAGATAAAGAATTAGAATACACAGATTTTGAGGAACTTGTATTTGAAGATAGAAATAAAGAATATGGTGCCTATGACCTGAGAAAAAGTTATAAATGGTTTTTAACTAAAGCTTTCTTTTTGGGGACAGTAATTTTTGTTGCGGCTATTATTTTACCACTTGTTTATGTTGCAGCTACAGAAGGGGAAAAAGTAAAAGAAACTAAGGTAGATATTGATCTGCTCCAGCACACTGAGGCTCCAGAAGAAAAAATAGAAGAGGATAAACCAAAAGAAGATGAGGAAATCCATGAATCAAAACCAGATGAACAAAGTATTCAGGATTTGGCTCAAAAGGTGGATGATATTCCTCAGCAACAGACAATTCAGGATTTAGTTCCAGAGCCTAAAGCAGAACCTAAAAATGAAACTCCCCCTCCTACAAATGATGAGAAGAAGGATGTGGCTACAGGAGTCAAGAATATAGAAGGAACTAAAGACAAAGGCTATCAAGGAGACCAAAGAAGAGATGGAGTGGAAGGAGGACAAGGGAATCAGTCTAAGAGAGATGATAGTAAAGTGGTAGAAAATAAGGTAGACACTAATATCGTCCATACTTCAGTAGATGTAGAAGCTGATTATGGTAATGGAGGATTGAATGGGTTTAGAGCAAAAGTTCACGAAAACTTTGATACAGAAGCAGTAGAGGGAGAAGGTGTTCTTACTACAACTGTTAAGTTCGTTGTAGAAACCAATGGTACCGTTTCCCAAGTGAAAGCTACTGGTTCTAATGCGGACTTTAATAGGGAAGCAGAAAGAGTAGTAAGATCCATAAAAGGATGGAAACCAGCTAAAAAAGGAGGAGTTAATGTAAGATCTTATTACAGCCTTCCATTGAAGATGCAGTTCCAATAATTTTTTGAACACAATAATAAAAAGAGAAGTATTTTGCTTCTCTTTTTTTATTATATTTGTCACTATGTTTTATAATTTGTTATCATTCATTGTAGGGGTTTTGTACATCATTGTAGGTGTTTTTGTGATTATTACAAAATCATTTGGTGTGAAATTAGAGCCTATGCCTGCAAATGTGCTGGGTTTTTTACTCTGTATTTATGGCGTATTTAGGTTAGTTAGAGCGTTTATTCGTTTAAGAAAAGAAAGAAGAGATGAGGAATAATTTAGTTTTATATATTTTATTGGCATTTTTGGTTTTTTCATGTAAAGGAAAAGAGCAAGAAAAAACGGCTAATGTTCATACCAGTGGAGAAATCACCCTGCAATATGATGATTCTTTTACCAATATAGCAGAAGCATTGTCTCATCGGTATATGAATGCTTACCCTAACACAAAAATAAACTTAAAAGTAAGCAAAGAAGACCAAGCATTGGAGGATTTGCTCAATCATAAAGTGGATGTTATTATCATGTCTCGTGAGCTTACCGAACAGGAACGAAAATACTGGGATGTGAAGACAAAACTTCCATGGCAGCCTTCTTATTTTGCGGCGGATGCAGTGTGTTTTGTGGTGAATAAAAACTCAGAAAAACAGCATGTTTCTTTGGAAGAAATAAAAGAAATGCTCAAATCAGGAGATAAAAAGTTGATTTTTGATGGAGCGAATACAAGTAATCTGAATGCCGTACTTCAAAAATTAAATTTAGATATTAAAGATGTGAAATATTCCCGATTAGAAGGAAATGAAAAAATTATAGAAAGTTTGGAAAAATTTTCTAATCATATCGGTGTAATCAGCTATAACACGATTAGCCGCCCATATGGAGAGAGAGCCACTAAATTGAGAGAAAACATTAAAATTCTTCCAATAAAAGTAGGAGATTCTCTACTTTTACCAAATAAAGAAAACCTAAAAACTCAGAAATATCCATTGACCAAACTTTTGTATTTCCTGACAGATGAAGGGACTTTTGGTCTGGCGAATGGGTTGATAAGATATTCATGCACTCATATTGGTCAGAAAATAGTAGATAAAGAGGGGCTTCAGCCGTATAATCTTTATCCAAGAACTATAAATATAACTAACAAATAGAACAAATGAAATTAGATATTTTAGCAATAGGAGCTCATCCTGATGATGTGGAATTTGGATGTGGCGGAACTCTTTTGAAATTGGCTTCTGAAGGGAAAAGTGTAGGAATCATAGACCTTACGCAGGGAGAAATGGGGACTCGTGGAACCATAGAAACAAGGTACGAGGAGGCTGCCAATGCAGCAAAATTATTAGGTCTGAAAGCAAGAGAAAATCTGAAAATGAAAGATGGTTTTTTGGTTAATTCCGAGGAATATCAGTTGCGAATAGTGCAGATGATTAGAAAATACCGCCCAGAGATTGTTTTTTGTAACGCTTGGGAAGACCGTCACCCAGACCATGCAAAAGGCTCTAAACTCGTTTCTGATGCGTGTTTTCTTGCTGGACTTAGAAAATTAGAAACAGAATATAACGGCGAAAAACAAGAAGCGTGGAGACCTAAACATGTTTTTCATTATATCCAATGGAAACACATTACGCCTGATTTTGTGGTGGATATTTCTGATTTTATGGAGAAGAAAATGGAAGTTTGTAAAGCCTACAAGACACAGCTGTTAGATGCAAATTCCAAAGACCCAATAACACACACTGCAACTAAGGATTTCATGGAAAGTATCACATACAGGGCACAGGACTTAGGAAGGTTGAGTGGAGTGGACTATGCAGAGGGTTTTGTGAGTGAGCGATTGCTGGCGTTTAAAAATTTTGATGGAATTATTTGGTAGTAAAGAAAAAATTACTATCTTTGCACCGCTTTATTATGGTGGCTGTAGCTCAGTTGGTTAGAGCGTCAGATTGTGGTCCTGAAGGTCGCCGGTTCGATCCCGGTCAGCAACCCACAAAAAAAACACATTCTAAAAGGAAT
>JABCOA020000089.1 GCA_013333875.2 Flavobacteriaceae bacterium
AGAGCTGGGATAGATTTTGATTTATCTAAATTCAAACTCATTGATGCTCAGGTTATTTTCCACAAAATGGAACCTAGAAACCTTACCGCCGCATACAAATTCTACTGCGGAAAAGATTTGGAAGGTGCCCACTCTGCAGAGGCAGACACCTTGGCTACTTTTGAAGTGATAGATGCACAGGTAGGCAAATACGAAGAACTTCCAAAGGATATAAATGGGCTGAGTGAATTTTCATTCCATAATAAATTCGCGGATTTAGCTGGATTTATCGCCTTTAATGAAAACAAAGAAGAAATTTTCACTTTCGGAAAATACAAAGGACAGCCCGTGAAAGAAGTTTTCCAGAAAGATATCGGCTATTTCGGCTGGATTCAAAATGCTGATTTCCCGCTTTACACTAAAAAAGTCCTGACAACCATCCAGTTAAGAAGCAAATTTTAGTTAAAATAAGTAAAAAATGGTTTTATAAAGAAATTTTTCTTATCTTTAAGAACTAAAACTTATGATTATGACAAATATTATTTTACCTGTGGATTTTGGTAAGACCACAGATGTACTTTTAGGTGCTGCAATAAAATTTGCAAAAGAAGTGAACGGAAGACTTTGCCTTATTCATGTCGCTCCTATGGATTTAGGATTGGCTGTGGGTGATATCGGCATGCAATATTTCCCAGAAATAGAACAAAGTGAAATTCGTGAGGAATTATTGGAACTCAATCGATTAGAACAGCAGGTTGTAGCTCAAGGAGTAGACTGCGAGCACCTTCTTAAACAAGGAATTCCAAAAGATATTATTCTAGCATATGCAGAGCAGAAAAATGCGGGTTATATAGTAATGGGCTCTCATGGAAGAAGCGGAATGTATGATGTATTCATCGGCAGTTTGACAAAAGAGCTTACCAAACTATCTCCTATTCCTGTTTTGGTGGTGCCTTGTCATGAAAAATAAAAAATATATTTTTAATCTAAATCCTTATCAATCTCGATAAGGATTTTTTATTTTTAAAATCGTACTTTTGGGGCTTATTTTCAAAGTTAAAATAATGCTGAATATACAAGAAATACGGGAGCAATTTCCTATTCTTACCCAAAAGGTAAATGGCAAACCTTTGGTATATCTGGATAATGCTGCCAGTTCACAAAAACCTCTGATGGTCATTAAAAAATGGGAGGAATATTATCAAACTATCAATGCTAATGTGCATCGTGGAATTCACACTTTGAGCCAGTTAGCAACGGAAGAAATGGAACTTTCTCGTCAAAAAATCCAGAAATTCATCAACGCGAAATACAGCCACGAAATCATTTTCACTCGTGGAACTACCGAGAGTATCAACCTAATCTCCTACTCCATCACTCCACTGATAAATGCAGGGGATGAAATCATTATTTCTCATCTGGAACACCACTCAAACATCGTTCCTTGGCAGATGCTTTGCGAGAGAACAGGTGCTGTTTTGAAGGTTATCCCGATGGACGAAAACGGAATTCTGCAACTAGATTTTTTAGACAAAAACCTATCCGAAAAAACTAAAATAGTCGCTGTAAATCAGGTTTCTAACGCTCTGGGAATCATCAACCCGATAAACGAAATCATTGCAAAAACCAGGGCCAATTCTCCTGCCTACATCGTTATCGATGGCGCCCAGTCGGTTCCTCATTTTAAAATAGATGTTCAAGATTTGGATTGTGATTTTTTTGTTTTTTCTGGACACAAAATGTACGCTCCCATGGGCACTGGAATTCTTTACGGAAAAGAAAGTATTTTGGATAAACTCAGTCCTTTTCACGGCGGTGGCGAAATGATAAAAACCTGCACCTTTGAGAAAACCACCTATGCCGACCTGCCCTTTCGGTTCGAGGCAGGGACGCCCAATGTAGGCGGAAATATCGCCCTAGGAATAGCCATAGATTTCATAGAAAACATAGGGCATTCTTCTATAAAAGAACATGAAACGGCACTTTTGGATTATGCTCAAAAAAAATTAAAAGAAATAGACGGCCTAAAAATCTATGGCGAAAAAGCTCCACGAACAGGCGTAATTTCCTTTAATCTAAATGGAAATTTCATCGCTTCTGATGTAGGAATGATTTTGGATAAACTGGGAATTGCCGTTCGCACGGGACACCACTGCACACAGCCGATTATGAATTTTTTCGGGATTTCTGGAACTATCCGCGCTAGTTTTGCTGTTTATAATACTTTTGAAGAAATAGATTCCCTAATCGAAGGAGTGAAAAAAGCACAAAAAATGCTGATGTAAAATTTTCATTATGCTGTCAAATTGTCCTAATATCATTACTGGCAATATTTTTGACAATTATTAGAAGAAAAAATAAAGAAAATGGAAGAAAATAAAGATACACAAGAGAGAAAGAACACCTCTAACCCTGAGGATATGCAAAATACTGAAAATCAAAACGCAGAAAAAACTGAAAATTTGACAGAAGAAATGTCATTAGAGGAACAATTGGCACACCAAAAAGACCTCTACATCAGACTTTTTGCTGAGTTTGAAAACTACAAAAAAAGAACTCTAAAAGAGAAAACAGAGTTTGCACAATACGCTAATCAAAACATTATGATTTCTATGTTGGCTATTTTAGATGATTTCGAAAGAGCTCTAAAAGAATTGGCAAAATCTGAAGAGACCAAGGAACAGCTGAAGGGAGTAGAACTTATTTACAATAAATTTAAGAACTCTCTGATAGAGAAAGGTTTAAAGGTAATAGAAGTAAAGGCAGGAGATGATTTTAATGTAGATTTCCATGAAGCTATCACACAGATTCCTGCGCCATCAGAAGAGCTGAAAGGCAAGATAGTGGATGTGATAGAGACTGGATATCAATTGTATGACAGAGTTATTCGTTTCGCGAAAGTAGTTACAGGAAGTTAATTCAAAAACAACTAACAATCAATAAATTAGATAATTAAATTTATGTCTAAAAGAGATTATTACGAGGTATTAGGAGTTTCCAAATCAGCCAGCGCTGATGAAATCAAAAAAGCCTACCGAAAATTAGCCATAAAATACCACCCAGATAAAAACCCTGGCGACAAGGAAGCAGAAGAAAAATTCAAGGAAGCCGCTGAGGCCTATGAAGTGCTGAGTGATGCCGACAAAAAGGCAAGATACGACCAATTCGGGCACGCAGGTGTAGGAGGAGCTGCAGGTGGCGGCTATGGCGGAGGAGGCATGAATATGGAAGATATTTTTGCTCAGTTTGGTGATATTTTTGGAGGAGGTTTTGGTGGTTTTGGAGGCTTCGGAGGAGGAAGAGGCCATCAGCAGGTAAGAGGTTCTAACCTTCGTATCCGAATAAAACTAAACTTGGAGGAAATGCTTAATGGAACACAGAAAACCATTAAGGTAAAAAGAATGAAATTGGCCGAGGGAGTAACCTCCAAGACCTGCCCTACTTGTAACGGTAGCGGTGCCCAAATGAAAATAGTGAACACTGTTTTTGGACAGATGCAGTCCCAGACCACTTGTTCCGCTTGTCAGGGATTAGGAAAAATCGCTGATAAAATCCCTGCTGGTGCAGATGCGCACGGACTAATCCGTGAAGAGGAAGAAGTAAGTATCAACATTCCTGCTGGTGCAAGAGAAGGTATGCAACTCAATGTCCGAGGAAAAGGTAACGATGCGCCTCTTGGTGGAGCCGCAGGAGACCTTTTGGTGGTTATAGAAGAGGAAGAAGATGCAAACATCAAACGAGAAGGAGACAACCTTCATCAGGAACTTTATATTTCATTTGCGGAAGCTGCATTGGGCTGTTCTAAAGAAATCCCAACAGTAAACGGAAAAGTAAAAATAAAGATAGATGCAGGAACTCAATCTGGAAAAATTCTCCGTCTTGCTGGAAAAGGACTTCCAAGCCTAGACAGCTACCACAAGGGAGACATGTTTGTCCATGTAAATGTATGGACACCTCAAAAACTAACCGAAGAACAGCGCAAATTCTTTGAAAGTCAGCTCAATTCTGGAGAAATGAAAGCCGAACCTACTGGAAAAGAGAAAAGTTTCTTTGATAGAGTGAGAGATATGTTTAACTGAATAATATCTCTATTCAAATAGAAAAAACCTTGCCTATTAAAAAAGGCAAGGTTTTATTTTTTATTTCAAAAATCTGAGGTTTATTTTTCGTCCTCGTCATCAAAATATTCAAAAAGAAAATCATTATAAGGGAAACGAGAAATATGAATTTTGTGCACCTCATCATAAATCAGTTTTTTCATCTCTGGAAAATTCTCTTTAGTAATCGCAGATATGAAAACCGTTGGGTGTTTAGATTTCGCCATCCATGTGCGCTTCCACTCATCGAGAGAAATATTTTTCTTCGTAGATGGTGTCAGGTCATCTTCATCCTTTTTTTCATAAGAAAAATCATCTATTTTATTGAAAATCATCACCATCGGTTTCTGATGAGCATTGATTTCCTGCAAAATCTGATTCACAGAACTGATATGATCTTCAAAACTTTCGTGCGAAACATCCACCACATGCAGTAGTAAATCTGCTTCACGAACCTCATCAAGAGTAGATTTAAAAGACTCCACCAGCTGAGTTGGCAGTTTTCGGATAAAACCAACCGTATCTGTAAGAAGGAACGGCAAATTCCCGATAACTACTTTTCTCACCGTAGTATCCAAAGTAGCAAAAAGTTTATTTTCCGCAAAAACATCCGATTTAGAGAGGGCATTCATCAGTGTGGATTTTCCTACATTGGTATAACCCACCAAGGCAACCCTTACCATTTTTCCTCGGTTGTTTCTCTGTGTAGCCATCTGTTTATCGATAGTTTTTAATTTCTCCTTTAAAAGTGAAATCCTATCACGGATAATACGCCTATCCGTTTCTATCTCGGTCTCCCCAGGTCCTCTCATCCCGATTCCTCCTCTCTGTCTCTCTAGGTGGGTCCACATCCTTGTAAGTCTTGGCAAAAGATACTCATACTGAGCAAGTTCTACCTGAGTTCTTGCATAAGAAGTCTGAGCCCTTTGAGCAAAAATATCAAGAATAAGATTGGTTCGGTCAAGAATTTTAACTTCTAATTCTCTCTCCAAGTTTTTTAGTTGCGAAGGAGAAAGTTCATCATCAAAAATAACCGTTCCTATTTCATTTTCTTCCAAAAAAAGTTTGATTTCCTCTGCTTTTCCCTTCCCTACAAAAGTTCTAGAATCAGGCTGTGCAAGTTTTTGTGTAAATCTTTTTTTCACCGTAGCCCCAGCTGTATAAGCCAAAAACTCCAGCTCATCCATATATTCGGTGAGTTTTTCCTCATCTTGGTCTTTTGTTATCAGACCTACCAATATGGCATTTTCGTAAATATGTTCCTTTTTTTCTAACATAGAGCAAAGGTAATAAATTAAACATCTTATACAAAGCACAAAAAAAGGATTCAAAATTTTATTCTGAATCCTTTTCTATTATAATATTAAATTTTACTTAACAAATCATCTGTAATCTCCATATTATGGTAAACATTCTGCACATCATCATCTTCCTCAAAGCGCTCCAGCATTTTCATATTTGCTTTGAACTGCTCTTCATTTACTTCTTTCGTCATATTTGGAATTCTCTGTAATTCAGCGCTTTTCGCTTCTATTCCCATTTCATCCAACTTATGAGACAATGCCCCAAAATCCTCAAAAGCAGTAGTAATCATTACTTCTTCCTCATCTTGGTCTATTTCCTCTGCTCCTCCATCTATCATTTCCATTTCAAACTCATCCCAATCTATGGTGATTTTAGTTTTTTCTATTGTGAAAATTCCTTTTCTATCAAAAATAAAAGCTAACTCTCCATTCTTCCCTAAATTCCCCTCAAATTTATTAAAGATAGCTCTTACATTCGCCACTGTTCGGGTCGTATTATTCGTAGTACATTCCACAAAAAACGCAACTCCTCCCTGTCCATAGCCTTCATATGTTACTTCTTCATAGTTCTCTGCATCTGCTCCACTCGCTTTTTTTATTGCTCTTTCTACATTGTCTTTCGGCATGTTAGCTCCCTTTGCATTCTGTATACAACGGCGCAGAGCAGGGTTAGAATCTGGATCTGGCCCTCCTGCTTTTACTGCCAAGGCGATGTCTTTTCCTATTTTAGAGAATGTTTTGGCCATTTTATCCCAACGAGCCAATTTAGATGCTTTTCTATATTCAAATGCGCGTCCCATAAATATTGATTTTTTTCAGAACACAAAAATAATAATTAATTTCCAAAATGAATAAAAAAATACCCCTAGAAATCTAGGAGTATTTTTTTATTCAGAAATTTTATTATTTCTTTTTACCTACTGGTTTTTTACCAGTTCCTTTTTTAGCTGGTTTTTTAACAAGCTTTTTGCTAACTACAGGAAGATCTGATTTTTTCAATGCTTCCCATGCTTCACCATTAATAGCTTCTACTACTACTTTTCTATCAGCTTCTCTTTCTTCATTTGATGCTGTTGCAGGAACTACCGCATCTCTTGATCCTACACCTGTAGATTTCAACTGAGAATCAGCTACACCTCTTTCTTCAAGAGCTCTAACTACTGCTGCAGCTCTTTCTCTAGAAAGTTTCAAGTTGTAAGCATCATTACCTTTTTTATCAGTATGACCTGTAATCAAGAATGTACCTCCGTTAGAAGATTTGATTACTTCAGCAGCTTGGTCTAATTTAGTGTAAGAAGACTTGCTGATTACAGCCTTACCAAAGTCAAATGTAATACCTTTCAATGCACCTGTTGCTTCAAGAGCAAATACATCAGCTGGCTTAGGACATCCGTTGTATTCTGGTAATCCTGGAACTTCTGGACAAGCATCATCTTTGTCAAGAACTCCATCATTATCAGTATCTTTCCATGGGCATCCTTTGTTTTCAGCTGGACCAGCTACTTCTGGACACTCATCATCTTTGTCAAGAACTCCGTCACCATCTGTATCTGGCCAAGGACATCCTTGGTTTTCAACTGGACCAGCTACTTCTGGACAGTTATCTTCTGAATCTTGAACTCCGTCACCATCTGTATCAGGACATCCGTTGAACTGAGCAAGACCGAATACATCTGGACAAGCATCATCTTTATCTTTGATACCATCTTTATCTCTATCTGTATTTCCGAATCTAAAGTTCAATGTAGCTGAAGATTGCCAGAAGTCAGAGATAGTAGTTTTCTCGAATGGAGTTACTACATAGTCTTGTTGAACACCAATACCGAAGTTTTTAGTAATCCAGAAGTTCATACCAAGACCTCCGTTTGCAGCGAAGTGGTCAGCTTTCATGAATCCACCTTCTTTGTTGTATGCTCTTTCAGAGTTGCTGTAATCATGTCTTAGATAGTTAGCACCAACTCTCACATATGGGTCAAACCAAGAATTTTCATTCCAAAGTCCGTTGAATTTAAATTGAAGACCAAGACCAGTCATCAAGAAAAATTCTTTATCCATAATTTGTCCTTCTACTCCACTTAAGTTTGGACGAATTCTTTTGTTGTCAACATTACCCACAGATGTTTGCCAGTCTACAACGAAATACTTGTTCAAGTTTCTCGCAACTGTCAATTTAGACAATGGTGGAGTAATTGTGTAATTGTTAAGAGTAAATGCCGCACGAAGATTTTTCACTGATTCACCAAATTCTCCATTAATCGCAGCATGGTTTACTCCATGAGCCCCTACTCCTATCAACCACTTATTCTCAGTTGTTTGAGCAGACACAGAAGTAGCTACTGTAAGAGCTAAAGCTGTGATTCCTAATTTTAGATTTTTCATAGAATGATTAATATAATTTAAAATTTTATAATTAAATTTTGGATATTTGAGACAAAAATAACAAAAAAAAACAATATTGCCAAAAAAAATTAAAAATTCTTCTTGATTCTATCTAAATTTCTCTTGTTCTCTCTTTCTTTTATTGTCTCTCTTTTATCGAATAATTTCTTTCCTCTCGCCAGTGCAATCCTGAGTTTTGCCTTGCCTTTTTCGTTGATATAGAGCTTTAGCGGAACTATCGTATTTCCCACATCTTTCACTTTTTTACCCAATTTTTCCAGCTCTTGGAAATGCAGTAAAAGTTTTCGTTCTCTTTTTACTTTATGATTATAGAAAGTCCCAAATTTATATTCCTCTATACTCATATTGATTACAAAAAGTTCTTGGTTTATAAATTCACAAAAACTTTCCGTTATAGAAGCTTTGGAAAGGCGGATGGACTTTATTTCAGTTCCTGTAAGCACTATCCCTGCTTCGTATTCTTCCAAGATTTCATATTCAAATCTGGCTCTTTTATTAAGAATATTTACATTTTTAGTTTTACTCATAATTTTAGAGTTTTTTAGATTAGAGGAATATTATGCGCTTTGCATTTTTCTCTCATTTCTTCTGGCCATATACTTGCCTGAATCTCACCGATATGCGCTTTTTGCAGTAAAAACATACACAAACGAGACTGCCCTATACCGCCTCCTATCGTGAGAGGCAACTCGTTATTCAGCAATCTTTTATGAAAATAAAGTTCATTTCTGTCTTCTTTATCTTCTATTTGAAGTTGTTTTTCTAATGAATTTTTATCAACACGAATTCCCATTGATGAAATTTCAAACGGCACATTGAGCACTGGATTCCAAAGGAGAATATCTCCATTCAGCCCTAAAAATCCATCTTCATTAGCCGTCACCCAGTCATCATAGTCTGGCGCTCTATAGTCGTGTTTTTCTCCATTGCTAAGTTTACCGCCTATACCTATTATAAATACAGCTTTATATTCTTTAGCGATTTCTCTTTCTCTTTCTTTTGGAGACAGGTCAGGATATTTTTGTAAAAGTTCTTCCGAATGTATAAAATGTATTTCTCTCGGAAGCATAGGTTTCAGCTCTGGGAAAGCCTCATTCACCAAATATTCTGTTCTTAAAAACGAAGCATAAATTCTTTTAACCACGGATTTTAGGAATGCTACCGTTCTGTCTTTTTCAGAAATAGCCATTTCCCAGTCCCACTGGTCTACATATAGAGAGTGCATATTCCCAAGCTCCTCATCTGCACGAATGGCGTTCATATCCGTATATATACCATATCCCTCCTCTACATTATAATCTGCAAGCATCACTCTTTTCCACTTTGCTAATGAATGCACGACCTCTGCACGAGCTTCATCCATATCTTTTATAGGGAAATTTACAGCTCTCTCCTTTCCGCTCAAATCATCATTTAGTCCCATCCCTCTCAAAACAAAAAGCGGCGCCGTCACTCTACGCAGCCTAAGCTCTGCCGACAAGTTGGCTTGAAAAAAATCTTTTATCTTTTGTATCCCCAATTCTGTCTGTTGTAAATTCAAAATAGACTTATAGTTTGGGGTATTTATCAAATAACTCATTTTTACTGCTAATTTTTTTGTATTTTTGCGACAAATTTACAGAAATAATGCTAACAGTATCTAATTTATCACTACAATTTGGGAAAAGAGTACTTTTTGATGAGGTAAATATCATGTTTACCAAAGGGAACTGCTACGGAATCATCGGAGCAAATGGAGCTGGAAAATCTACTTTCCTAAAAATATTGACAGGAAAACAAGAGCCTACCACAGGGCATGTAACACTGGAACCAGGTAAGAGAATGTCCGTTTTGGAGCAGGACCACTTTGCTTATGACCAGTTTACGGTTTTGGAAACGGTTCTTCGTGGGAATAAAAAATTATTCGAAATCAAAGAAGAAATGGATGCTCTCTACGCAAAACCTGACTTCTCTGATGAAGATGGAATAAAAGCTGGCGAACTCGGAGTAATCTACGATGAAATGGGAGGCTGGAATGCCGAAGCAGATGCACAGACCATGCTGTCCAATGTAGGGATAAAAGAAGATATGCACTACCAAATGATGTCCGAACTAGAAAACAAGGACAAAGTAAAAGTGCTTTTGGCGCAGGCTTTATTCGGAAATCCAGATGTTTTGATTCTCGATGAGCCTACCAACGACCTTGATATTGACACTATTTCTTGGCTGGAAGATTTCCTTGCCGATTATGAAAACACGGTGATTGTGGTATCTCACTACCGTCACTTCTTGGATGCTGTCTGCACCCACATCGGTGACCTAGATTATTCAAAACTAAACCTTTATACAGGGAACTATTCTTTCTGGTATCAGGCTTCTCAGCTGGCAACAAGACAAAGACAACAAGCCAACAAAAAAGCTGAAGAGAAGAAAAAAGAATTGCAGGACTTCATCGCGAGATTTAGTTCCAATGTAGCGAAAGCAAAACAAGCTACAGCAAGAAAGAAAATGATTGACAAACTAAACATCGAAGAAATCAAACCTTCTTCCAGAAGATATCCTGCCATCATTTTTGAAATGGAAAGAGAAGCAGGAGACCAGATTTTAGAGATAAAAGGTTTAGAAATCGTAAAAGATGGAGAAACGCTGCTTTCTGGTGGAGACCTTAACCTTAAAAAAGGGGATAAAGTAGCTGTAATCTCTAAAAACTCCCTAGCTGTTACTGAGTTTTTCCAAGTGATTTCTGGAAGCACAGCTCCTGCCAAAGGCGAATACAAATGGGGAGTAACTACTAACCAAAGCTACATGCCGCTGGACAACACGGAGTATTTCCAAGAAAAAGACTTAAATCTAGTAGACTGGCTGAGACAATTTACCAAAAATGACGAGGAAAGACACGAAGAGTTTGTAAGAGGATTTTTAGGAAGAATGCTTTTCTCTGGTGATGAGGCACTTAAGTCTTCTACCGTGCTTTCTGGAGGGGAAAAAATGCGATGCATGTTCAGCCGAATGATGCTCCAAAAAGCCAATGTTCTTCTAATGGACGAACCTACCAACCACTTGGATTTGGAGAGTATCACGGCACTTAACAACTCTCTGATGAACTTCAAAGGAAATATCTTGATTTCTTCTCATGACCACGAATTGCTACAAACAGTGTGTAACCGTGTGATAGAAATCACGCCAAAAGGAATCATCGACAGAGAAATGACTTACGATGAATACCTAGAAGACAAAAAAGTGAAAGAGCTGAAAGAACAGATGTACAGTTAATTAACTATTTTATTTCACTATATTTTCAAAGCCACTTTTTTGAAGTGGCTTTTTATATGAAAAGTAGATTTTTTTACTTAAATTTACTTGATTTTCAAAATCATTTATTACTTTTGTACCTTGGATTTATGTAAAGTATAATCAATAAAAATAGAAATTTATGAAAAAATCATTATTAACATCAGCTTTAGCAGCTGTATTAGTAGTATCTTGCGGAACACAGAACGCAAGAGTAAGTGAATTAGAAGCACAAAAAGAGGCTTTAGAATTAAAAACAAAACTTACTAAATTAAAAATCGATTACGAAAAAGAAAAGGCATCAACTGATGATTTGAGAAATAAAGCTGCTGCTGTAAATTCAAAAGCAGAAACGGCTACTACAGATTTCAGCACATCAGACGCAAAAGCTACCGCTAAAGATGCAAAACAAACAATGAAGGTTCTAAAAGAAACTGAGAAAATAAACAGAGATTTGGCATCTAGTGAGAAAAAACTTCGTAAAATAGAGAAGGAAATGGCTAAAGTACAAAGCCGTTTAGACAAGCTGAACCAGCAAGTGAAAATCGTAGACAAAAACACTGCTGAAGCTGAAAACAACTAAATATAAAGTCCTCAATATGAGGACTTTTTTAATTTATGAAATTTGATTTTGTTTTCTATTTTTAATGACAGTAAAAAACACTACAAAGAAAAACAGAAAATACAAATACCAAGCATTTTTCAGCATTTCTAAATAATTTACTTTATTCTCGCTGAGTTTTATTAAAATCAAAACCTGCGCTCCGTAAGGGAGAATTCCCTGAACAATACAGGAGAAAATATCTAGTACTGATGCCGAAAACTTGGGACTTAGATTATATTTTTCGGTGATATTTTTTGCAACTTTTCCTGAAAGAACTATCGCAATGGTGTTATTTGCAATCGCCGCATCGATGAGGCTTACCAAAAATCCCATTCCAAAATAAGCCGATTTTTGCCCGCGTATCATTTGTCTCACTTTATTTAGCAAGAATGTGATTCCGCCCATATTTTCTACAATTCCCGCAAGTCCGCCAGTCAGTAACGCCAAAAGAAAAATCTCATTCATATCCGAAAAACCTTCGTAGATTTTATTGGAAAAATCCAGCCAAGAAAGGCTTCCTGTCGAGATGCCGATAATTCCGCTGAGAAGAACTCCCACAAGCAGCACCAGAAAAACATTCACGCCCAAAACCGAAAGCACAATAACCAACAAATACGGAAAAATGAGCCAAATAGAAGGACTTCCAGAAGTTTGGCTTTCTAAAACAGCAGAAGAAGAATTTTTACCTAAAAAAATGAAAATCACCGCCGCTATTATCGCCGCAGGAAACGCAATCATAATATTGGTTCGGAATTTATCTTTCATCTGACAGCCAAGGCTCTGCGTAGCCGCAATAGTCGTATCCGAAATAAAAGAAAGATTGTCCCCAAACATAGCGCCACAGAGCAAACTAGCCGCCACTACATTGATATCCGTTTGTGTATTTTCAGCAAACCCCATAACTATCGGTGTAAGAGCCACTATCGTCCCTACAGAAGTCCCTGCCGAAACGGATAAAAACGATGCCATCAGGAACACGCCCAAAGGAATATACTGCGCAGAAAAATACTGCGAACTGAAGAAAACCACCGCATCTATACTTCCTGTCGCCTTGGACACAGCCGAAAAAGCTCCCGCAAGAAGATAGATAATACACATGGTGATGATACTTTCCTCACCGCAGCCTTTCATGAAGAATTTTAGTTTTTCTTGAAAACCAGCTTTTGGGAGTAAAAATGCAGAAATCACTCCGCAGAGTGCCGCCACAGAAGCTGGAAAAGCATAGAAATCATCAAGAATAATTCCGCTTCCCAAAAATATTATCACAAACACCAAGAATGGAAGCAGTGCAACACCAGATTGAGTATCTTTCATTATTTTTCGTTAAATTTTAGCGAATTTAAAATAATTTTCTCTAACTGTAAAACTATTTTCTCTTTTGTGAAGTTTTCAAAAGAATTTTCAGAAATATTCGTAGAATCAGAAAAAATCTGCTCTATATTTTCGTTTTCTTTAATGATAAAAGGACAGCGAGACAAATATCCCACAGGAAACACTGCAGGTTTCATAAATCTGACCGCATCGCCGATATTTCCTGACATTTTCGTCTCTCCATAAATCTCCTCCACTCCGAAAAAAGAAGTTTTCATTTTCAAAGGACACCAGAGGAAATCCGCCTTTTCTAGATAGTTTTCAAAAATATTTTTAGGAATTCTCTCTCGGAAATATTCTATTTTTATATTCTGCGGTAGCTGTTTTTCTAAGTCTTGTATCTTCGCGAGTTCCTCCTCGCCTGCCTTTCCGAGGAAAACAATTCTGTACGGAATATCTTTTTTAAATCCTTTCAGCTGCTCCATTATTCTGAAATAATCTCTCCGTTTTTGGGAAACTTCGCCTGGAATTACGATAAGCTTTTCCTCTGATTTTTCGGCAGTTTTGGGCTTTTCGCCAAAGAAAACAGGCAGAAAATGCGTTTCCCTTTTTGACTGCTCTATATTCAAGATTTTTTCTAAATTTTCATCAAGAACCCAGAGAAATTTTGCGTTTTTATAAATTTCCGATTTGGACAAAAGCCCTTCTTTCAGAAGCAGTTTCAGTCTAAAAATAAAATCTTTCTCCAAAATATTTTTCAGCAAAACTCTTCGCGAAGCTTCTATAAAATTAAGATTATGACAGATAATCGCCGCAGGAAAATCTTCTGTAATTTGTTTAAAAATATGAAAATAGCGGTGTGCCGTTCCTATTATCACCAAATCGTACGACTTTCCTTTCAGCTTTTCTAAAAGATTTTCAGGCTCAATTTCTATAATGTTTTCTATTTCAGAAGAATTTAGCCTACCCAAGATTTTTTTTGAAAAATAAAAATCCACTGAAAATTTCTCTGAATTTTTGGTTAATTCTGCAAAATTTTCCGCAATCTCGGCGTGAGTATCTATTTCTATATAGGCAATTTGTTTTTTCACAAAGTTTTCAGAATTTTTTTAAAATTTCTCTCCATCGCAGGTTTCTTATGTATTTTATTTCCTCGCGGGAGAGTTTTCTGTCTTGTTTTTGGCTCAGGAAAGTTTTCATCGTGATAAAAAATTCCAAAAGACTTCTATTCTTAAAGGAAGACTTCGCCGAGGAGATGAATGCGAGAGGAAAATCTAGCCCAATGTTATAGAAATATTCGCCAAGTTTTTTTGCTTTTGCGTTTTTGTATTTATATGCCGTAGGGCGCAGATGCTTTACCCAAAGGGATTTATTCGTAATCACCTGATATCCATGCATCTGGCAGAGCATCACATCGATATTATCCCAGCCCAAAACTTCCCGAATGCCTCCCATTTGTAAAAAACATTCCTTGCGGTATGATTTTATCGGGCCTCGCACATGATTTTTAGAGGAAATATTCTCAAAAACCCAGTTTTCATCCTTTTTAATATAA
>JABCOA020000090.1 GCA_013333875.2 Flavobacteriaceae bacterium
CTTATTATTTTTATCGTAAATTCTTTTTTGAAGGAAAACCTATCAACTATTCGGGAACTCAGAATGATAAGAATTTTAGGCTTTTTAGAAAATCTAAAACAAGATACATCACCGAGAAAAAAGTACACGAAACCCTTGATATAAAGGAAAATATCGGTTCTCTGAAAAACAAACTTCTTCACTATTCTGTGGCTGATAAGGAATCCTACCGCAAGAAAATGATTCACTACGGAGAGCTGAAAGGGAAGGAGCTTTTTGAAAAAGGAAAGAAATATAGTTTTCTGACACAGATGGCAAAAACGGCCTTTAAATTCTTTAAATCTTATATTCTAAAATTAGGAATTTTAGATGGGAAAGATGGCTTTGAATTGTGTAAATTACAGACACTGAGTGTTTATGAAACTTATGAATCCCTCAAAAGAGAAGAAAGAAAATGAAAATTTGCGTTATCAGTTTTGATTTTTGGGGTTATGATGCCCATATCGTAGAGACCTTGAAGGAAAAGGGAATAGAGGCGAACCACATCAAGATAGGGGCGGTTTCTTATGAGAATTTCGGGGAGAGACTGACTAATTTTTTCTCCAAAGTGTTTTTGGGCAAAAACCTAAAATACCAAAAGAGACAAAAATTCGTGATAGAACAGCTGGATAAGCTGGGACATCAAGACCAGATTTTGGTTTTAAATGCGGATACTTTTGACCATTCTACTTTGGAATACATGAAAAAATGCACCGATAGGTTCATTACATTTTTGTACGATAATCTAGACAGATTTCCTGTGCAGGATAAGTTGCATTTTTTTGATAAAATCTATTCGTTTGATGACAAAGACATTGAAAAACATGGATTTGAAAGATTGACAAATTATAATTATCTACCATTTTTGTCACAAGAAAAGCAAAACCCGAGCGAGGATGCTCTCTACATAACCTCCTACGACAAAAAAAGAATAAAACAACTGGAAATTCTTTCGCAGAAATTTGAGGAACTTAGATTAAAATTTGACTTGTATGTTATCGGGAAAAAAAGCTGGAAAAACAAGCTGATGAAGCCTTTTTCGAAGAATAAAATAGTTTTCACCAGGAAGAGAATAAATCACGAAAACCTGCCTGAGTTTTATAAAAGAACAAAAGTTATTTTAGACCTGATGAGAGAAAACCAGTATGGGCTGAGTTTCCGTGTGTTTGAGGCGATGGCATTGGAGAAAAAAATAATTACGGATAATGAAAAAATAAAAAATTATGATTTCTACAATCCCAATAATATTTTGATCTTAAATAAAGATTTTAGTAATATTACAAAAGAATTTTTTGAAACGCCGTACCAGTCACTGCCAGAGGAAATTTATAAAAAATATACTCTGAAAAAATGGGTAGAGCGAGTTTTTAATTTAGAAAACAATTAAAATGACATCGTATTCTGTAGCTTTGTGTTCGTATAATGGAGAGAAATATATCCATCAGCAGATAGATTCCATTCTCAATCAGACGCATAAACCAAGTGAAATAGTGGTCTGCGATGATGGCTCTACCGATAGAACTCACGAAATATTGGCAGAATATCAGAAACAATATCCAGAGATATTCAGAATACATTTTAATGAAATCAATCTACGAAGTGTCAAAAACTTTGAAAAAGCAATTTCTCTATGCAGTAAAGAGATTATTTTCCTAAGCGATCAAGATGATATCTGGGCAGAAAACAAAGCTGAAAAAATAGTTTCTTTTCTGGATAATCACTCTGAAATAGATGCTGTGGCAACTAATGGATTTTGTATCGATGAGAATGGAACTATTCATGAGAAATATTCTCTTTGGGATGCTCCTGTATTTTTGAAAGAAAAAGGGAAAAATATTGATTATTTTGAAATAATATTACTCTGTAATATTGCAACAGGCGCTTCTATGGCATTTAGAGCGGATTTAAAAGCAGAAATCATACCTTTTCCAGTTTTAAAAGACTATCACCATGATGAATGGATAGCATTAAATACTACAAGAAAAGGGCGTTTCGAGTTCTTGAATGACAAGTTATTCTATTACAGAACTCACCAAGAGCAGCAGGTGGGCGGCGTTTTTTTTGACAAAACAGAGGAAGGAAAAGCCAAACTTATGAGGTTTTTTGATTTAGAACCCACTTCTTTTTCAAGTTACAAAAGACTATTAAAAAGGTTATTAAGATTCTATGAAATCAATGTTATTATAGAAAATAAAAACCAAGGACATACTTTCTGCAATACTTCGCAATCCATTAAGGAGAGATACTATGCTCTAAAAAAAGAGTTTAAAAATAAATTTCCTCTCAAAAGCAGAATATTATTTTTGGTAGACAAAATTATGGGCAAAAAACGATAAGGATTATTTAGTTTTTTTTGTTGAAATATGTTCTTATCATAAGTTTAAACTTGTCTTTATAACTTAATTCCGAAAAATATGGCGATGCCGTAACCTCAGCAAAGCTTTTATGCTTTAAGAAGTTTTTTATATAAGTGTTTTTGGCGCGTATCATGTTTCTTTGGGCATTGGGAAACATCTTAAAATCTGGGATAAGATTTCGGAGTACAAGCATGGTTTTGAATTCTCGCTCCTCTTGAGATTTGCCACTCCACACGCCTACATTTTCTCTATATACGCCCATTTTTTCTGGGAAATATTTTATTTTTCCTTTTTTAGAAAGCCATGACCAAAGAGGATAATCACCTAAAAAAGAAGAGTAATACCATTCTGGGAACTTTATTTTCATATTTCTGAAAACAACAGAAGGAGTATGGATAAAATTTCCTTTAGATAAATCATCTATTGTGTAAACATCTTTATTGTTCAGTCTTTTTTCATAGTCCAAATCTGTTCTCAGAGTTTCGCCATTTCGAATGAAAACATTGTGAAAAGTAAGAGTGAAATCTTCGTTTTTTTCTAAAAAATCTGTTTGTTTTTGGAGTTTGTTTTCATCTGTCCAGTAGTCATCTCCCTCGCAAACAGCGATATATTTCCCTTCAGCCATTTTAAGGGTAGAAATAAGATTAGGAAGCATCCCGATATTTTCTGGATGCAGGATATATTTCACTGAAATGTTTTCTGGAGCAGATTTTATGATGTTTTTTACTATTTCGTCTGTAGAGTCGGGCGATTTGTCATTTGAAATAATTAATTCTAAAGGGAAATTAGTTTTTTGAAGAAAAACTCCTTTTATGGCTTCTTCAATATATTTTTCGTGTCCGTAAGTAATCATTACAACACTTACTAATGGCTTCATACTGCTAAGAAATTTAACAAAGATAATAATTACACTTAATTTGAGATGAAAGATTTCAATAATTCCAATCGTGGTTTCATTTGAGCCTCATTATTATATAATTTTATGAATTTTTGTTGTCCAGCAAAGGCAATTTCCTTTATCAGTTTCGGAGAGAAAATAATTTTTTCGATATTTTCTATAATATTATCCGAATCAGGCTGGATTATAATCATCTCTAAATCAGGAATAAAATGATAGTCCCCCGTCTCTTTGATAAAGTTTTCATTATTGGGATCAGTATTCATTACAAGGCAGCCATTCAGAGCGGCTTCTGCAACAGCGCCTAGAGGGAAACCATCAAATGCCCCCTTGCTTAAAAGGTCGGACTTATTGGGAGAAATGATAATATCTATATTTCTAAATACACCCGCTAAATCATCATATGGCAAGCTTCCGTAGAACTTTATTTTATCCTTATAACCAGATATATCTATGATTGATGAATCATAATTCCCAATAACATGAAATCTTATAAAATCATATTTTGGACTAAGTTTTTTCATGACTTCTATGAAGATAGGATACCCCTTGTCCCTGCCATCTTCTGTATATCTCCCAGCACAAAAACAGATATCAAGTGTTTTTTTGTCAGGATAGTATAATCTTTCTGCTACATTAAAACTAAAGGATTTTTGAGGCATTGCGGCTCCAAATATGAAAGAGATTTTCTCTTTTGGGCAGAAGTTTTTTCTTACCAAATATTCATAAGTTGCTCTTTGGGTTACAATAACTTTTTTGAAATATTTAGAAGACAATACTTTTTTTAATTTGGCATCAGAACTTTCTTCTTCAAAACCAAATCCACCACCAGGGTAAAGTGTAAAGACAAAAGGAATTTTATTTTTCTCTAAAGCGGGAAGCATTTCTGCTATATTATTGATAAATACATAATAGAACAATTTAGTATTAATATTATAACTTCCTTTGTCATCAAGTTTTGTTATCTTATTTTCTTCAAAGAATTTAGGAAATTTATCTTTGAGATTTTCAATATACATAGCCTGATTATTGGGAGACTCACCTACTGCAACATAGGTTTTAGGTGTAAGAAGAAATTTCAAGTTATTGATATTCTCCATATAATAGGTAAATTCTTCATATCTAAATCCAGATTTAGAATTAGGGAAGAAATCATCATAAATCAATAAATTATATTTTTCTGTTCCTTTGTAAAAATAGTTTTTTAAAAAAAATCTCCGTATAAAACTAAGCATAAACCAATAATTTAGCACGAATATACAAAATATTTTTCAGCAAAACTTATGCTTATTACATACAGAATTTTTCTTAAATTTGCCCTATTTTCGATAAGTTATGATTTTCAATTCTATTGATTTTGCGATATTTCTGCCGATAGTGTTTCTTATCTATTGGTATTTGACAAATAAGAACTTAAAGCTACAGAATTTGTTCATTCTCGCTGCCAGTTATGTTTTTTATGGCTGGTGGGATTGGAAGTTCTTGACACTTATAGTATTCAGTACATTGGTGGATTATACCATTGGTTGCCTTCTGAAAAATGAAGAAAACGAGAAGAAAAGAAAAATCTTGCTTTATACCAGCTTGTTTATAAACCTTTCATTTTTAGGTTTTTTCAAGTATTATAATTTCTTTGTAGAAAATTTTGTGGAAGCTTTTTCTCTTTTCGGAGTAAAGCTTAATATAGAAACGCTGAATATCATTCTTCCTGTGGGGATTAGTTTCTACACATTCCAAACTTTAAGTTATACAATAGATGTTTACCAAAGAAAATTAGAGCCTACAAAGGATTTGATAGCATTTGCGTCTTTTGTGACTTTCTTTCCGCAGTTGGTTGCGGGTCCTATCGAAAGAGCGACAGACCTGCTGCCTCAGTTTTACAAAAAAAGAGTTTTTGACTATCATAAAGCTGTAGATGGGCTTCGGCAGATTCTCTGGGGACTTTTCAAAAAGATAGTTATAGCGGACAACTGTGCGCAGTTTGCGAATATTATATTTAATAATTCGGCGGACTATTCTGGAAGTACACTAATTTTAGGGGCGATATTTTTTGCATTCCAAATTTATGGTGATTTCTCTGGGTATTCGGACATAGCCATTGGGACTTCTCGTCTTTTTGGCTTTGAACTAAAAAAGAATTTCCATTTTCCATATTTTTCGAGAGATATCGCAGAGTTCTGGCGAAGATGGCATATATCGCTAAATACTTGGTTTAGGGATTATATCTATATTCCGCTGGGAGGCAGCCGTGGCGGTACAGCAATGAAGGTGCGAAATACTTTTGTGATTTTCGTTGTCAGTGGATTTTGGCACGGAGCGAACTGGACTTTTATTGCGTGGGGACTGCTCAATGCTATGTATTTTCTTCCACTTTTATTGACTAGTAAAAACAGAGTGAATCTGGGAGTCGTAGCAGATGGGCGAGTTTTACCTTCTTTTAGGGAATTTATACAAATTCTTTCTACTTTTGGGCTTACTGTGTTGGCATGGATATTTTTCCGAGCGGAGAATATACAGCATGCCTTTTCGTATATTTCTGAAATATTTTCTCCTTCATTATTTAGTATTCCTGCTTTTTCAGATTTACCTAGAGTAGGCACGGTGGCTATTCTTCTGCTGGTATTCATTGTGATAGAGTGGATGGGCAGAAGGAATGAATACGCCATAGAGCATCTCGGACTGAAATGGAAGAGCCCTATAAGGTATGCGTTTTACTATATTCTTATATTGGCATTGTTCTATTTTGGAGGACAAGAACAGCAGTTTATTTATTTCCAATTCTAATAAGTAATGAAGAAATTTATCATAAAAACAAGTTTTTTTGTCGCTCCTTTCCTGCTTTTTTATTTCATTAATGCTGTTTTTTATAGGAAAAACGAAGGGGATTTGGCGAGATTGGGATATATTTATAATAATCCATCTCCCTCATCTGAGGTTGCTGCTCAGTATAAAGCTTTAGAAGAAAAGTATATACGCATTTCTGAAGCTGATTTAGACCAAAATATAAAGGTAGATATTTTGACTATCGGAGATTCTTTTTCTGAGTCAAGACAGGTAGGCTATCAAAATATACTTGCGAATAAAGGAATTTCTGTTGCGCATGTTGATAGATTCTTGTCAGAAGAGAATCCTATACAAGTGCTGATAGAACTTATAAATTCTGATTTTTTTGATAGAATAGAAACAGAATATGTCGTACTGGAAACAGTGGAAAGATACGCTGTTGATAGAACTTCAGAGTTGTCTTTTACCCAGTCCAAAAGTATAGACAGCATCAAAACACAGATAAAAGAATACGAAGAGAAAAACCTAAAATCCACAAATCCCAATGAACTACAAAAATTAGAATTTTTCTCTGATGCCACGGTCAAAATACCATTGTTTAATTTTCAATATTTGTTCTTAAACAGACCATTTCGTTCAGATGTTTATCGTTTTAAGTCAGAGAATAATTACCTTTTCTCAAACAATCCTGAGGATTTATTATTTTATAAAGAGGATATCAAATTCTTGCCTAAAAAAAATGATGATAAAAATATTTCTCAAGCGAATAAGGTTTTTAATAAAATAAATCAATTGTTAGAGAAAAAAGGAATAAAGCTCATCGTGATGATAGCGCCTGACAAGTATGATTTGTACTATCCTTACATAAAAAATAAACCCAAAGGAAAAGAGCCATTGTTCTTTGAAAAGTTGGAAAAAGAGAAAAAAGAATATCTGTATATTCCATCTTACTCCATCTTATCAGATATGATAAAAAAAGAAAAGGATGTCTATTTTTATGATGATACCCATTGGACAATGAAAGGCTCGGAAGCAATGTCTGAATCTATTTATAATATGATACAAAATAAAAAGGCTGTTGAATAACAGTCTTTTTTATTTAATTTCCTCTCGCGTAGTCATCTTCTAATCTGATGATATCATCTTCCCCAAAATAAGTTCCCGTCTGCACTTCTATGAAAACTAAAAGCTCAGAGCTTCTGTTTTCTATTCTGTGTTTTGCTCCCAGTGGTATGAAGATGCTTTCTCCGTATTTCACCACATGCTCCACTCCATCTAGTACAACCACAGCCTCGCCCTGAACCACTGTCCAAAACTCCTGTCTGTGATGATGGTACTGATAAGACAAACGATGTCCTGCATTCACTTCTATTCTTTTCAGTTTGTAGTTTTCCTCATCTTCAAGGACATAATATTTTCCCCAAGGTCTTTCTCCAACTTCCAGCATATTTCTAAATATTTATTGTTAATGTAATTATTATTTTTCGCCAAATTTAATAAAATTTTCCCTAAAAAGGTATACCGATTTTTCTACCTTTATAAATTCCTTTTTCTATTTGCCAACACACCATGTAAGCGCCAGCGCCATCACTATTAGTAGCTACTATATAGTAGCTGTCATGCTCTTTATCGTAATAAACGGAGTTATGTTCCGTATAGAAAGTAGGTTCATATAGGTCATCATAAGCGCTTTTAGGGAGGGAAACTTGTTTCCCATTGATGTGTATTTGGATATTTTTATATTCCTCTCTTGGCATTTCGCCATCTGTTCCCCAAAAAGGTTTTCCATCTATCTTTTCTATGGAGTGATGGGATTCTTTATAATAAACAAAAGAATGTTTGCTCTTATCAAACTTTTGTGAAGTAAGAGTGACCTTGATGTTTTTCCCTGATAAGTGAATAGTATTTTTCTTTTCGATGCCTTTGGTGACTTTGGGTAGTTTTTCTAACCATTTGACCCTGTCATTATAGATGTATCCATCATTATCAGCATAAATCCAATTGCCGTCTTCTGATTTATTGTAATTAAATGCAAAAATAAGCGTATTGTTATCAAGTTTTTTTATCACTTTGCTGTGTATATTTGCTTCTTTTCGCACATTTACATAGCCGTCTTTGTCATTGATTACGGCAAAGAAATAGTTTTTATTTTCTTGAGCAAAAGTGTAGCTGCTTATCAGTAAAAATAAAAGCAATAATTTCATAAAAGTCTAAATATCAAGTTCTTTTTCATCTATATTTAGCAATTTACACCACGCAAGTGCATTTTCTGAGGTGGGATCTATGCCTCTGCCTGCAGTATAAAAGGGTTCCCATTGCCAATCCTCACCTCCAGTACAACCTACAGAGGCGTAGTTCATCAGGAATTCCTTAAAGTTATCGGCTAAATAAGTGCCGAGATTGCTTGCACCATCGTGGCTGAGGTACACAACCTTACCATAGTTCTCTGGTTCTAACTCAATAGCGATATAATCACCATTAGCATTGATATGAAAACACAATTTGTTGTACCAAATGCGGTCTTCTGGGTCTTCATAATTAGGGAAAACATCTGTTGCCCATTCCTTGCGATGTTCC
>JABCOA020000091.1 GCA_013333875.2 Flavobacteriaceae bacterium
AATTAAATTTTATAATTATGGGACTACTTATTTTTAGTTTTTTTGCATTTGTTACTGTATTGTTTTTTATGGCATCATTATTTACTGTAAAGCAGGAGACTGCGGCAATCATAGAGCGTTTGGGAAAATTCCATTCTGTTCGCCACGCGGGACTTCACCTCAAAATTCCATTTATTGATAATATTACTAAAAGATTAACCCTGAAAATCCAACAGCTTGATGTATTGATAGATACCAAAACCCTTGATAATGTGTTTATTAAAATGAGAGTTTCGGTTCAGTATCAAGTAATTAGAAATCAGGTAAGTGATGCTTACTATAAACTGGAAGACCCTCATAATCAGATAACTTCATATGTTTTTGATGTGGTGAGAGCCGAAGTTCCAAAGCTAAAATTAGATGATGTTTTCGTGAAGAAAGATGATATCGCTATCGCTGTAAAAGCTGAAATTCAGGAGGCAATGCAGAGTTATGGATATGATATTATAAAGGCTTTGGTGACGGATATAGACCCAGATGAGCAGGTAAAACAAGCGATGAACCGAATCAACGCGGCGGAAAGAGAAAAAACCGCTGCCGAGTATGAGTCTGAAGCAGAAAGAATCCGTATTGTAGCCGTAGCTAAAGCGGAAGCTGAGTCTAAAAAGCTACAAGGACAGGGGATAGCAGACCAAAGAAGGGAAATCGCGAAAGGTCTGGAAGAATCCGTAAAAATGCTTAACAGTGTGAATATCAATGCACAAGAGGCATCGGCACTGATAGTAGTTACCCAGCATTATGACACGCTTCATTCCATAGGGGCTAATAACCGTTCTAATTTGGTTCTTCTTCCAAATTCACCAATGGCAGCCAATTCCATGCTGAATGACCTGATAGTTGCCATGAACACAGCGCACAAAGTGGAGGAAGCTGATAAAGGACACTATCCAAACCCGCCGAAAGACCATAGACACTAATTTTCCAATTTAAACTAAATAAAACCCGCCTCTTTTCTGAATGAAAAGAGGCGGATTATTTTAGGATTTATCTTTCAAATTTTACATTGGGTAGAAGTCTTGGTCTTTGTAGCTTGTTAGCTACTTTCCAAGAAGTTCTGTACATCCATTCGGTCATTTTGTAAAGTTTCTTGAAATCTATGTTTTCTGATTCGTCCTGCGGCTGGTGGTACTGGTGGTGCAGCACACTTGTGAAAAATACTGCTGGAATACCAAGCCTTGCATAGGGCAGGTGGTCGCTTCGGAAATAGAAGAACTCTGGATGCTCTGGTAAATCCCAGTCTTTCAAAAACTTGAATTTAGTGCTTTCTTGGTTGGCTTCTTCCGCCATTCTTACCAAGTCATCAGAATTTTTGTGCGGAGACTGACCGCCGAGAAGAGCGGCCTCGTTGATATCATTTCTTCCAATCATATCGCCATTCAGCACAGCTACGATGTTTTCTCTCGGAACTACAGGATGCGCAGAATGCCATCTTGACCCTAAAAGACCTCTTTCCTCAGCGCCATGAATTACAAATAAGATGCTTCGTTTTGCAGGCTGTTTGCTGTATGCTCTTCCCATCGCAAGTAGAGCCACGCAGGTGCTGGCATTGTCATCGGCACCGTTGTAGATGGTGTCATTTTTCACAGGGTGTCGGATACCGTCATGGTCCTGATGTCCGCTGAGCAAGACATATTCATTTTTTAGTTTTGGGTCTGTTCCCTCTATCTTTCCGATGATATTTACAGAAGGATATTTGTAAGTCTCTGTCTGTAAATTTACGGTAATCTGTGGGTTTCCTTTCAGCCAGTTTTGGTTTTCTTTTTTAACCCAAAAGACAGGAATATCTTCTTTGATGTTTTCATTCAGCCCTTCCACTCCGTAGACACCTCTTTTCATCATTGGTTCTACTTCTATCCAGCTTTTGTCAGAGATTTCATCCGTAATGAAAACGATGCCTTTTGCGCCTAATTTTTTAACTGAATCAAGGTATTTAGCTTTGATAAATCTTGGGTATCTTCTCTCGAAAAGTGTCATTTCCTGCTCGATGCCTTTTTTAGAAACATTGATAGCAACTACTTTTCCTGCAATCTGGGAAGTCAGCTGCTCTGGTTCTACCTCGCCTATGCTGATGATGGGCAGAGAGAAATGAGCATTTATCACATCAGAAACCAAAATATCTTTCCAGATTTTTAGGTTTTTATCACCGATTTTTACCGAACTGAGTGGAGAAATCTGGTGGCGGTACATATCAAAAAACTGGAAATAAGTGCCGTTGTCTCCAGCGGGTTTTATCCCTGCTTCTTTCATTTTGTCTGCGAACCATACGGAAACTTTGAGCTCATCAAGGGTTCCTGCTTCTCTTCCCCAGAACTGGTCTGCCGCCATCTGGTACATGTCTGTACGAAGGTCTTTTTCCTTAATAGCCGAAACCAAAGGCTTCTTGTAGCTCTGCGCACTCAGCGAAGGGCAGAGGATTCCCATGAGGAGAGTAAAAACGATTTTTTTCATAGGTTTATAATTTAATTGATTTTTGCCCAAAAGTATCGTTTTATTAGAAAAAATGCAAGTTCCCGCAAGTTTTTATTTGGTTGAAAATAAATTTAATATTTTTGAACAGATTTTAATTTAGTAAATGAATGAAAATAACCGAAGGATTATTAACTAAAGATAAACAAGATATCATACTTTGGACAAACAGCAAAGGAGCTGATTTCCTGCAGCAATGGGCAGGAGATGCACTGCAGTATCCTCTTACGATGGAACAGCTCGATGCGCTGCCTCACTGTTTTCGTATTGAGGAAGACGGCCATTTTGTAGGAATGATTCAGAAAATAAGAGCTGAGGGGGACAATATACACATTGGCAGGTTCCTCATCAATCCTTCCCTTACAGGAAAAGGACTGGGCACCTCAGCAATGCGCTTATTTATTTCAATGCTTTTTGAAAAAGAGGGCGTTCATTCCATTAGTTTAAATGTTTTTGATGATAATCCCGCAGCTAAAGGCCTTTATGCAAAACTTGATTTTAAAACAATAGAAACTATTGAAGGTGAAAGAAAAAAATACAAGATGATGAAAAGTAATTCGGCAATTAACTAATTGGCAAATTTAATACTATGGACATAAAACGAGATGAATCCCATTGTTATGCTGCTGTCATCACCGAAGATGGTCAGTGGCAAAAAGGCGAAGAATACTTTTCAGAAGACTATACTGAAACCCTCATTTTCAATGAGCAAGGTAAGCTTGTAGAGGCTTGTTATGGCGAGGAATACCACTTCCTCTTTACCTATGACTCCCACGGCAACCGCCTGAGTTCTCGCCTCTACGACCCTGAAGATGAAGCGCTAACTGACTGCTGGGAGGAAAAACAATACCGCTATAACGACTTACAACAAAAGGTAGAATGTATTACTTATGAAAATGGCAAATGGAAAGAAACTGTTACTTTCGAATACGATGCACACGGTAATAACATAAGTCAGTACTCCCGCACAACCGATGCCGAATATCTCTTACAACTCCAATATGATACCCAAGGCAGGTGTATAGATCGTTGTCATACAAACATATCTACAGGAGAAAAGATTATTCACCACTCTATTGAATTTCGTAGTGATACGGAAAAAGTCGATACCAGTCTTTCAGCCAATGGTAAGCCTTTTATGTTTACCATAACTCGTTTTGATGAAAAAGGCAATGTAATTTATGTTGCCCATCAGGATATAGGTGACCCCGAACCTTATTCAATAATTGAAACCTCTTTTGATGAGCATAACAACGAAATTTTCGAGCGAATTAGCAACAAAGAAGGCGAAGTTTATACTCGCAAATACACCTATCGTTATGATAATCATGGCAATTGGATAGAGAAACGCATCGAATACTCTAAACGCTACACAAACCTGATTGTAGAAAGAACAATAGAATATTACCCTATATAAATATATGAATAAAGAAAACATATTTACCCAAATCCGAACGCTCTTTGGTATAGAGGAGGATTGTGGTTTTACAGAAGCTGAAATGCAGCCGTTTTTTGGTATGGTAGAGCAGATGCCACAGCTCTTATATGATTATTACACGACTTTGGGAAAGCATCAGGCTTTGAACCAAACACAAGATAATTTGATAACACCTAAATCTAATCTTACTCTTTTTAATAATCCAGACTATTTTGTTTTTTATACAGAAAATCAAAATTGTTGCTTGTGGGCAATCGCAAAGGAAAATTTAGGCGAAGAAAATCCCAAAGTATATGTTAGCTATAACCAAAAAGAATGGCAGGTGGAATGCGATACATTATCTGAATTTTTGTTGGCTATGGCTCACTTGCAGGCGGTATTTGCTTTGCCTTATACTTATGAAGGCTTTAAATTCATTACTTCCGAAGATTTGGCTGCTATAAAAGTCCATTTTCCCAAAAAGCCTTTCGCTATACGCCATTGGTTGCAAGGAGTGGAGTTCTATGGTGGGGCTACTGACAGCATAGTGGTTTTAGATGGAGGTGAGCAGCTGGTGTATGCATCTTCATCGGAAAATTCCTTTGAGGCGATGGATGATTTTTTAAAAGATATAGGAGAGGAAATGTAAGATTTGAGAAAAATAGTCATAAAAAGAATTTTAATAAAAAATGAACAGCACAAAATCCATATCATTTTTAGATACTGAGAATGGAGATTTTTTCCTTATAAACGGTGTAGTGATTTCTTCTAAAACTACTTTTTCTGAGCTCAGAGAGCTGTTTCCTAATAATGATATTTGGGATGTGGGGACGGGGTTTTATTGGATTTATTTTGAAAAATGTCCTTTTGAGGGAAAAGAGTTTGATGTTTCTATTTGTTTTGAAGGAGAAAAACTCGAAACGATATTTTTTTCTATGAAAGAAAGATACACACCTTGGGAAAACTGGACAGAGGAATATGAACTTCAAACTGAAAAACTGTATAAAAAATGGCTTACAGCACACATAGGGGAAGAGTGGGAGTTTGTCTGGGGAGAGGTAGGAGCCGCTTTTGATAGGAAAGGAGGACGAACGACTATGTGGGTCAGCTATATTTGATTTGCATAAAATACAAAAAAAATGTAATTTTAGCAAAAAAATAAAAACATGAGTATAAATAGTAACTATGAAGTTCCACAAAATTGGGATTTCTTTTTCTGCCGAGTTGAGGGAAAACCAGCCTCTGTAAGAGTGAATTTAGCCCTAAGACAGATAGCTCCAGTTGAGGGATATAAATACCGCTTGAACTTTCTCATTAAAATGCAAAACCCTACGCCAGAGGGCATGTCTTCTAATGAGGAATATCCTATTTTGTGTGATATAGAGGATGCTATCTCAGGGAAAGCAGAGCAGATGGGTGCTATCTCAGCAGGAGCTGTGAAATCAGGTGGAATTCTAGAACTTATCTATTATACCAATCTTTCTGAGGGGCTTTCAGAGGCTTGTATAGATGAGTTGGCTGCTTTTGAGGGATATCAGTATAAGAGTTATTTCGATGAAGACCCAGAGTGGAAGGATTATTTTGAATTCCTATTCCCAGACCCATACTCTTACCAATCTATGCAAAATAGAAAAGTAGTGATGCGGTTAGAAGAAAATGGGGACAACCTAGATGCTCCGCGAGAAATAGACCATTGGATTTATTTTGATAATGAACAGAGCCGAGCACAATATGTGGAAAAAGTAGTAAGAAAAGGCTACAAAGTGGTTTCGGAAGATTTTATAGAAGAGGGGAATTCTCACCATTTTCAGCTGCATATTGTAAGACAAGATTGTCCACATGAAATAGATGAGATAGTCTGGGAGCTGAAAGAACTAGCCGATAATTATGATGCCTACTATGACGGCTGGGAAAGCGTGATAGTAAAATAAAAATAGTAAATATCAAAGCCAAAAGAGCCTTGTCTTTCAATATTATTATCAAATTGAAGAAGTTTTTTGAAAATTAAGGAAAATATTAATTTTTATTACCTTATCGTTTCCATATGAAGTTATTATTTTCAGCTGTTGTTTTAGGAATTACAGGATTTGATCCGCTTGGGATTCCTATTATAATAGGAGCTTTGTCAGCAAATGCTGATAAAAAAGCTATTACAACTTTCACACTTACCGTTTTATTTGGAAGCGTTATTAGTGGTACCTTTATGTCTATCTTTTTGGGGAATAATATCTCTTTCCTCTCCAATTTTTTTGGTCTCCTTCCTAATTATGTCTGGGTAGTATTGAATATATTATTAATTTTAGGTCTATCTTATTGGTTAATAAAAAGATTAATATCAGAAAATAATAAAAAGAAAGAAATAAAAACCTCATCAGGCTGGTCACAGATGGATATGTTTGTCACAGGGCTTCTTTTTACCTTGTCAGCCTTTCCTGACCCCGCTTTTATATCTTTAGTTGTATTGTGCGGGCATAATGGAAACCTAATAGTTACCATCATAGCCTTTACTATTTGGATTTTAATTAG
>JABCOA020000092.1 GCA_013333875.2 Flavobacteriaceae bacterium
GTTTTGTTTCCGTTTTCATCTTCTGATGTGATGGTTCTTACCTCATCCATTTCTACGATACCATCTCTTCTCGCTGTGATGGAAGGATTTACAGAGACATTCCCCGCAGTACCCCCTTGGTGGAAGGTTCTCAGTGTCAGCTGTGTACCTGGTTCCCCGATAGACTGCGCTGCGATAACTCCCACAGCTTCACCCATGTGAATCATCTTACCAGTTGCCAAGTTTCTACCATAACATCTCGCACAGATACCTTTTTTAGCCTCACAGCTTAGTGGAGAACGAACTTCTACAGTCTCAATTCCAGCATCTTCTATTTTCTTTGCTAAAGCTTCGCTGATAATCTGGTCTGCAGCTACGATAAGTTCATCCGTTTCTGGATCATATACATCATGAAGAGAAACTCTACCCAAAATTCTTTCAGAAAGTCTTTCTACGATTTCGTCATTTTTCTTCAATGGAGAAACTTCTACTCCTCTCAGTGTACCACAGTCATCTTCTGTAATAATCACATCCTGAGCCACATCCACAAGTCTTCTTGTCAAGTATCCTGCATCGGCAGTCTTAAGCGCCGTATCCGCAAGACCTTTTCTCGCCCCGTGGGTAGAGATAAAGTATTCCAAGATAGAAAGACCTTCTTTAAAGTTGGCTACAATCGGGTTTTCGATGATTTCCGCTCCTGTAGAACCAGCTTTTTGAGGTTTTGCCATCAAACCACGCATACCAGAGAGCTGACGAATCTGTTCTTTAGATCCCCTCGCTCCAGAGTCTAGCATCATATAAACAGAGTTAAATCCACCTTGGTCGGTTTTCATTCTGCTCATAATCATCTCTGTAAGACCTGCATTGGTATTTGTCCAAACATCGATAACTTGGTTATAACGCTCTGTATCGGTGATAAGCCCCATGTTATAGTTGTCCTTGATGCCATCCACAGTTTCCACCGCCTGAGCGATCATTTGTTTTTTCTCCTCTGGAACTACGATATCCGCTAAGCTAAATGAAAGTCCTCCTTTGAAGGCGTTCATATAACCAAGGTTTTTCATATCGTCCAAGAATTTCACCGTAGTAGGGAAATCTGTCTCCGCAAGGATAGTACCGATGACATCTCTCAGCGATTTTTTAGTCAATAATGTATCTATATATCCTACTTCTTTCGGTACAATTTGGTTAAACAAAATTCTACCTACTGTAGTTGGGATAAGTTTCGTTACAAGTTCTCCGTTTTCTTTCAAAGTCAAACGGCATTTTACTTTCGCATTCAGTGATGCTTTTCCCTCTGCATAGGCTATTTCCGCCTCTTCTGGAGAGTAGAATACTAGGCCTTCACCTTTCACTTTATAATCATTGGTAGAGTGAGCTTCTTTCGTCATGAAATAAAGCCCCAATACCATGTCCTGAGAAGGGACAGTGATAGGCGAACCATTCGCAGGGTTCAAGATATTCTGAGAACCAAGCATCAATAATTGTGCTTCCAAGATAGCCTCTGGACCTAGTGGTAAGTGAACCGCCATCTGGTCACCGTCGAAATCGGCGTTGAAGGCTGTCGTTACCAATGGGTGAAGCTGGATAGCTTTCCCCTCGATCATCTTAGGCTGGAATGCCTGAATACCAAGTCTGTGAAGCGTAGGCGCACGGTTCAGAAGAACTGGATGTCCTTTCATCACATTCTCCAAAATATCATATACAACAGGTTCTTTTCTGTCGATAATTCTCTTCGCAGATTTTACCGTTTTTACGATTCCTCTTTCTATCAATTTTCTGATAATGAACGGCTTATAAAGCTCTGCTGCCATATCTTTAGGGATACCGCACTCATGAAGCTGAAGCTCTGGCCCTACGACGATAACTGAACGCGCAGAGTAGTCCACCCTCTTACCTAGCAAGTTCTGACGGAAACGCCCTTGTTTTCCTTTCAATGAATCAGAAAGTGATTTCAGTGGTCTGTTTGATTCAGATTTTACAGCTGAAGATTTTCTTGTATTATCAAACAATGAATCTACCGCCTCCTGAAGCATACGCTTCTCGTTTCTCAAGATAACCTCTGGAGCTTTGATTTCCATCAATCTCTTCAAACGGTTATTTCTGATGATTACTCTTCGGTAAAGGTCATTCAGATCCGAAGTAGCGAAACGACCACCATCAAGCGGAACTAGAGGTCTAAGCTCTGGCGGCGTAACAGGAAGCACACGCATCACCATCCACTCTGGGCGGTTAATCATTCTCGTGTTTGCTCCTCTCAATGCTTCCACCACAGAAAGCCTTTTCAGCGCCTCTGTTCTTCTTTGTTTAGAAGTTTCGTTATGAGCCTTGTGTCTCAAATCATAAGAAAGCTCATCAAGGTCTATTCTCTTCAATAAATCTTCGATAGCCTCAGCCCCCATTTTTGCAATGAATTTATTTGGGTCTGAATCATCAAGATACTGGTTTTCAGCTGGAATAGAATCTAATACATCTAAGTATTCTTCCTCTGTAAGGAATTCCATTTCATCAAAATCAGAACCATCTGCTTTTCTTGCAATCCCCTGCTGGATAACTACATATCTTTCGTAGTAGATAATCATATCCAGCTTCTTAGAAGGAAGCCCTAGAAGATATCCGATTTTGTTCGGAAGGGAACGGAAATACCAGATGTGCGCGATAGGAACCACCAAGTTGATATGTCCTATACGCTCTCTTCGTACTTTTTTCTCAGTAACTTCTACCCCGCATCGGTCGCAGACGATACCTTTATATCTTATTCTCTTATACTTACCACAAGCACATTCATAGTCCTTTACAGGTCCAAAGATTTTCTCACAAAACAGGCCATCTCTCTCTGGTTTGTGCGTTCTATAGTTGATAGTTTCAGGCTTTAGAACCTCTCCTTTGGATTCTTGAAGAATAGATTCTGGTGATGCTAAACCTATCGTGATTTTGCTAAATCTACTTGTTTTATTTTTATTTGACATTTTTATTTTTTTTAGATTAAAAGAACTTTAAGCCATAATACAATCTGAGTTTCTGTATCTCATTTTGTCTATTATTCTTCAAGTCTTACATCAAGTCCAAGACCTTGTAACTCGTGCAGCAATACATTGAATGATTCTGGGATACCTGGTTCTGGCATCGATTCACCTTTTGCGATTGCTTCATAAGTTTTCGCTCTACCCATGACATCATCAGACTTCACAGTCAAGATTTCTCTTAGGATATTAGATGCTCCGAACGCCTCAAGAGCCCAAACCTCCATCTCTCCGAAACGCTGACCACCGAACTGTGCTTTACCACCGAGTGGCTGCTGCGTGATAAGAGAGTAAGGACCGATAGAACGAGCGTGCATCTTATCATCTACCATGTGTCCTAGTTTCAGCATGTAGATAACTCCCACAGTAGCTGGCTGAGTAAACCTCTCCCCTGTTCCTCCATCATACAGATATGTATTTCCGTATTTAGGAAGACCTGCTTGGTCTGTGTATTCTGTAATCTGATCTAGACTTGCTCCATCAAAGATAGGTGTCGCAAATTTCAATCCTAATTTCTTACCTGCCCATCCTAAAACGGTCTCATAAATCTGACCAATGTTCATACGCGAAGGTACCCCTAGTGGGTTTAGTACGATATCCACTGGTGTTCCATCTTCCAAGAAAGGCATATCTTCCTGACGAACGATTCTTGAAACGATACCCTTGTTACCGTGTCGTCCAGCCATTTTATCCCCTACATTCAGTTTTCTTTTCTTAGCGATATAAACTTTAGCTAATTTAATGATTCCTGTAGGAAGCTCATCTCCGATAGAAATAGTGAATTTCTCTCTGTTTTTAACTCCTTGTAAATCATTAAACTTGATTTTATAATTGTTAATCAAGGTATTTACCAATGCATTTTTCTCCTCATCTGCAGTCCAGTCAGCACCGCTTACGGTGTTGTAATCTTCAATGCTAGACAAGAGTTTCATCGTAAATTTACCTTTTCCGATAATTTCCTCTCCAAGGTCGTTTTTAACTCCTTGTGAAGCCTCTCCACCTACGATAGCATTTAGTTTTTCCAGCAAAGTATTTCTAAGGCTGTCAAACTCCTTTTGGAATTTGTTTTCTACCTCTTCTAATTTTAGCTTTTCTTCGCTTCTTTTCTTTCTATCTTTGATGTTTCTAGAGAATAGTTTTTTATCAACTACTACTCCTCTCAATGAAGAGTCAGCTTTCAATGAAGCATCTTTTACATCACCTGCTTTGTCTCCGAAGATAGCTCTCAATAGTTTTTCTTCTGGTGTAGGGTCAGACTCTCCTTTTGGAGTAATTTTCCCGATAAGAATGTCGCCAGGTTTTACCTCCGCTCCGATTCTAATCATACCATTTTCATCAAGGTCTTTGGTAGCTTCTTCCGATACATTTGGGATATCTGCTGTAAGCTCTTCCATACCAAGTTTAGTATCACGAACTTCCAAAGAATATTCATCTATATGGATAGAAGTAAACCAGTCCTCACGAACTACTTTTTCATTGATTACGATAGCGTCCTCGAAGTTATACCCTTTCCACGGCATGAACGCTACCACTAGGTTTCTACCCAATGCCAATTCACCGTTTTCAGTAGCATAACCTTCACAAAGAACTTGACCTTTTTCCACCTTATCTCCTTCTCTCACGATAGGTTTTAGGGTGATAGTCGTAGATTGGTTGGTTTTTCTAAATTTAGTTAAATAATATGTTTTAGTCGCAGATTCGAAAGAAACCAAATCTTCATTCTCTGTTCTTTCGTATTTGATAACAATTTTATCTGCATCTACATATTCTACTTCTCCTTTTCCTTCAGCATTTATCAATACTCTAGAGTCTTTTGCTACTTGTCTTTCCAGTCCAGTTCCTACAATAGGAGCTTCTGGTCTTAGTAGCGGCACCGCCTGACGCATCATGTTTGAACCCATCAATGCACGGTTCGCATCATCATGCTCCAAGAATGGAATCAAAGATGCAGAAATACCAGAAATCTGGTTCGGTGCGATGTCTATCAAATTAACCTGCTCTGGCTCTACCACTGGATAATCTCCATCCAAACGAGCAATAACCCTTTCTGTAAGGATAGTACCATCCTCTTTAATATCGATGTTAGCCTGTGCGATGATTTTTGCTTCCTCATCTTCTGCATTCAGATATATAGGAGCAGAATTGTAGTCTACTTTTCCGTTTTCTACTTTTCTATAAGGTGTTTCTATGAAACCTAAATTATTGATTTTAGCATAACATCCCAAAGAAGAAATCAAACCAATGTTCGGCCCCTCTGGTGTCTCAATCGGACAAATTCTTCCGTAGTGCGTATGGTGAACATCTCGCACCTCAAAACCCGCTCTCTCTCTGGAAAGACCGCCAGGTCCTAACGCAGAAAGTCTTCGCTTGTGAGTAACCTCAGAAAGCGGGTTTGTCTGGTCCATGAACTGAGACAACTGGTTGGTTCCAAAGAATGAATTAACCACAGAGGTCAATGTCTTAGCATTAACCAAATCCAATGGCGTAAATATCTCATTATCACGAACATTCATTCTTTCCTTAATCGTTCTAGCGATTCTAGAAAGTCCCACTCCGAACTGACCTGCTAACTGCTCTCCAACAGTCTTAATTCTTCTGTTAGAAAGGTGGTCTATATCATCCACTTCAGCTTTAGAGTTAGCCAGTTCTATCAAGTGACGAACGATAGCGATAATATCCTCTTTCGTAAGAACCTCTGTCTCAACAGGGATATTTAATTCTAATTTTTTATTTAATCTATATCTACCTACCTCTCCTAAAGAGTATCTTTGCTCTGAGAAGAACAAGTTTTCAATGATTTTTCTAGCTGTTTCTTCATCTGGCGGATCAGCATTTCTCAACTGACGATAGATGTACTCCACAGCCTCTTTTTCAGAGTTAGTAGGGTCTTTTTGTAATGTGTTTTGAATGATAGAGAACTCGCTGCTGTTTTCGTTATGCAACAAGATAGTTTTCACTCCAGATTCAAGAATCAAATCCAAATGCTCTTTTTCTAGAATAGTCTCTCTATCTAGGATGATTTCATTTCTTTCGATAGAAACTACCTCTCCTGTATCTTCATCTACAAAGTCCTCAAACCAAGTATTCAAAACTCTGGCAGCCAAAGTTCTTCCTTCTACTTTTTTCAGGTTAGCTTTGTTCACTTTTACTTCTTCCGCCAAGTCAAAAATCTGAAGAATATCCTTATCAGATTCATAACCAATAGCTCTTAATAAAGTAGTGAAAGGTAATTTTTTCTTACGGTCAATATATGCATACATCACATTATTGATATCCGTAGTAAATTCCATCCAAGACCCTTTAAATGGGATAATTCTTGAATAGTAAAGTTTAGTTCCGTTAGCATGGTAAGTCTGTCCAAAGAACACTCCTGGCGAACGGTGAAGCTGTGTAACAACTACCCTTTCCGCTCCGTTGATAATGAACGACCCAGAAGGCGTCATGTATGGAACTGGCCCTAGATACACATCTTGGATAACTGTTTCGAAATCCTCATGCTCTGGATCTGTACAATATAATTTAAGCCTTGCTTTTAGTGGAACGCTATATGTAAGCCCTCTCTCGATACATTCATCGATAGAATAACGAGGAGAATCTATCATATAATCTAAAAATTCCAAAACAAATTGATTTCTGGAATCCGTAATTGGGAAATTTTCCTGAAAAGTCTTGTATAGACCTTCCTTTTTTCTGTCCTCAGGCAATGTGTCCAGCTGGAAAAACTCTTTGAATGATTCCACCTGAATATCCAAGAAATCAGGAACTTCTACTCCTCTTGCAGAAGCAAAATTAATCCTTTGATTTCCCTGAGTGTCTTTCATCGTTTTTGATTTGCTCATAAAAAACTCTAAGAATGTTAGTAAAATATTTTGTTCACAGAAAAATATCAGAAAAGAACCAAATCAAGAAATGATAATGATGAAAGATTTTGTATCCACGCTATCAGAAACCTCCTTTCCATCACCATCCTAAAAATCAGCCTTTTCTAACTGCAACACTGGTATATCTTTTCACAGCGTAGTGCAAAATATTTTTCCCATCCCGCCATTTATCAGTTATACACATACACAAAATACGAAATCCCCTATACAACAATGTATAAGAGTTGTTCAATTTTCATGCATGTCTATAAATTTTCCAATAGCGTAAAATGGTCTGCAAATATAATTTATTTTCGGGAAATATTTGGCAAAAAATTAAAGTTAATTTTAGTTAAATTTATAACTAATTGATATTTAGTGTTTATTAGACTTGAAATAAAATCATAGATTTATGAGAAATTTCACATGGAAAAAAGATATTTTTTAAACAAAAAAATTGTACTTTTGCACTTTAAAAATTTTCAGGAAAATGAATGTTACGAGAACTAACCACGATGATGTAAGTGCTTTACTTACAATTACACTGAATAAATCAGATTACAAGGAAAAAGTAGATGATGCACTGAACTCTTATGCTAAAAGAGCAACTATACCTGGCTTCAGAAAAGGGAAAGCGCCTATGAGCCTTATCAAAAAACAATATGAAGAAGCCGTTACACTAGAAGAAATCAACAGAAAGATTTCTGAGTCTTTGGACAAATATGTTGCTGATAACAACATAAGACTTCTAGGACAGCCTATTCCACAGGATACACAGGCATTAGATTTTAATGCTGAGGAGGTTTCTGTAAGTTTTGAAATCGGTTTCGAACCAGAATTCGAAATCGACTTATCTAAATACGCTGCTGAATACTACGAAGTAGAAGCTACTGACAAAGAAGTAATGAAGAGCGTAGGAAATATGCAAAAAAGATTTGCAGAAAAAGTTGTGAAAGAAAAAGCAACGAAAAACTCTCACATTAACTTTGAAGTTACTGAAATCGTGGAAGGTGATGCAAAACCTGTGCACAAGCCTAAATATCTTTCTGCAACAGAAGAAAACACTGCTATTTTCCCTATTCTAAAAGGACTAAAAGTAGGTGAAACTAAAGAAATCTCAGCAGAAGAATTAAAAGCAAACGATAACGAACTTGCGAGAGAGCTAGGTTTCCATGATATAGAAATCACACATTTAGGAAATGAAAAATTCCAAGTGAAAGTTCAGGAAATCTTTGAATTAAAAGATGCTGAGCTTAACCAAGAATTATTCGATAAAGTTTACGGAAAAGATGTAATCAAATCTGAAGAAGAACTAAAAGCAAGAGTAAAATCTGAATTGGATGATTTCTTCAAACAAAATTCTGAAGCTGTATTTGTAAGCAAAGTTTTAGAACAAATCTACAAAGAAGATTTCCTAAAAATCCCAGAAGCATTCCTTGTAAAATGGGTAATGTATTCTAATCCAGAAATCACTGAAGAAGACAGAGCGAAACAAATCATAGAAAACGAAAAATCTGCTCTAATCGCTCAGATGGTAGAAAACAAACTAAGAGTTTCTAATAATATTCAGTATGATTTCGAGGAAGTATTGGAGCACGCTAAACTTTCTTTCAGAAATCAGCTAATGTCTCACGGAGTGCACCACATCGGTGACCAAGAGCTACACAGATATGTGCTAGAAATGCTGAGAGACAGAGAGCAAATGAGAAGATATTCTTCTGAAGTTCTTTTAATCAAAATCAGAAGCGTAGTTTTAGAAAAAGCTAAAAAAACAGAAAAGAAAATCTCTTATGACGAGTTCATGAAAGAAATTCAAACTAAATCTAAAAAAGAAGATTAATAAATCTAACTAAAAAAATGTGGTCTTAAAAAGAACCGCATTTTTTTATAATTTTAAAATATACCCACATGCCAAGACCAACCTCTAAAACAGAACTCCTCCAGCTGAGCCAAGAGAATTTCAAAAACTTGATAGATTTTGTTTCTGCTCAAGAAAATCCCAACAAAGAATTCAGTGGAAATACCATGAATAGAAATATTCGTGATATTTTAGGACATCTCCACCACTGGCAGGAAATGTTTCTAAATTGGTACAAAACAGGCATGCAAGGCAAAAAACCTGCCATTCCCAAAGAGGGCTACACCTTTGCCGATACGCCGAAACTCAACCGAGAAATTTGGGAAAGCTGTCAGAATATTTCATTTGAAGAAGCCCTTGTTTTATTCCAAAAATCATTTGAAAAAGTGTTTTCCATCATAGAAAAACATACCGATGAAGAGCTTTTCACCAAGAAAAAATACAAATGGACAGGTTCTACTTCGCTAGGGTCTTACCTTATTTCGGCAACTTCCAGCCATTATGACTGGGCTTTAAAACTAATGAAAAAGGGATTAAAAATAGTTTATCTTTAATGTAACAAAAAAAAGCCTATTATTGAATAGGCTTTTTATTTTTATTTATAAGGATTCTTCCAGAAAGGAATATCTCCATTTCGTAATAAGTCTCCATATAGTCTTATTACTATATCTACATAACCTTTGTTGTCTGGTCCTCCTCTATAGGTCATATTACTATCATGACTAAAATCTAGCACATGCCCAAATTCATGAGACCAACATTCAAGAGCCCAATGGCTAAGCTGACTATAATAATCATCATATTGCAAGAAACGCTGGTGTATACCAAAAACATTTCCTCCGCCTAAGCCTTCTACTCCAGTAGTTACTCCAAAAACTTGGTGTGGAACAGAAAACATCTTATTATAAACAGCCTCTCTATTTATAGGTTTTTTACCATTGTCATAGAGTACATGTGGGAAATCCATAAATCTGGTTTTAAATTTCTCACTACTATATAGATAAGCCATATTAGCAATGATAGGTAAATATTGGCGAATATGTTCCGCAGTCGTTGTACCCCAGTTCCCTGTACCAAATTTACCAAAACTAATAAATGTTTTATGTTTTATAGTTTTCATTCTTTGGAACAAGAAATTATCAGGAACATCTACACTCAGTGTGTAATTATCTGTTTTAAGGTCTGATGCTGCATAAGACTCAGCATTTCCATCCGCATCCTCAAAGCGAAGGCTTCCACCATCGAAAGGAAGGTCTATTTCCACTTCTGATAAAGCCGCAAGTTCTTCTAATACAAGAATTTTCACTGGTGCAGCAGTATTAGCATTCTTAAAATATATCTCTACATCATTAAATTTACGAGGCAAGAAATTACGAATTCTGAATTTATTTTTATCAATCTTGCCTACCTGAACCATCGCATTTAGATGAAAACCTCTCTGGTTACCATCAAAAAGAACGCTCTCTGGCTCATCATCCTGAAACATTATTTTTTGTTTCTGTGCTATGTCTGCTGCGCTGACTGTTTTGGTAGACAATGGCTCTTCCTCGACTACTCCTATACTATACCAGCCCTCTTTTCCATTCACAACAGTATAAATCTCCAAACGATTTTTAGTCGTATTGTAGATCATTGTTCCAAGCTTTACCTCAGTAAATGTTTTTCTTTCTTTCGTTGTAAAATTAGGAAAAGATACCCCCTGTGAATACCCTTCTGGCATCTCATCCAGAGGTTTTTCCTTGATATCAAGTGTCGCTTCTGGAGAGTCTGTATTTATTCCTACTCTACCCTGTTGTCCGTAGGAAATAATTGATAAGAAAATTAATAAAGAATAGATTTTTTGCATATATTGTGTATTTTTGAAACCGGCAGCAAATTTACGAAATAATAATTTTCTATCAATAAAAAATAATCAATTATTATGATTGATTATTTTTATAAATATTTTCCAAAAAGTTTTTATTTAAAATCCTTAGCACTTTATTTTCCTTCTTCTATTTTTATTCTAAGCCATCGCATACTGCTTCCCTGAAAGGGCTTTGATGTAGCCTAACAATTCTAAATCTAATAAAATCGGTAGCAGTTTGAAAGGCGGCATTTCTAGTTTTAGACTGAGGTCATCCAGCGAGATAGGAGAATTTTCTGCAATGAGCTGGTAGGCTGGTTTTAGTCTTTCTTCCACTTCTATTTCTTTTGGTTCAAATAACTGTGGCTGTTTCACAGATGGATAATTGTCGCCCAGTTCATCCAAAACATCTTGAAACGAAGCCAAAATTTTTGCTTTATTTTGGGCAATAATCATATTACAGCCCTGACTGTATTTATCTCCAAAACGCCCTGGCAGGGCCAAGACCTCTCTATTATACTGATTGGCGTAACTCACCGTACTCATAGAACCGCCACCAAAGGCAGTTTCCACCACGATGGTAAATTGGGAAATCCCCGCCACTATTCTATTTCTCTGCAAAAAATGTTCTCGGTCTGGCTTTTCGTTGGAATTAAATTCTGACAACAGTGCTCCTCCGTTTTCCAAAATCTCTTTTGACATTTTCTCATGAACCGCTGGGTAAATCATATGCAGACCATGAGCCAAAACTCCCACTGTAGGAATATTATGATTAAGAGCCTGCTGGTGAGCATACCCATCCGTTCCTAAAGCCAAACCACTCACTATCAGCACATTTTTATCCCTTAAAACCTCGCAAAGTTCTTCTATGAATTTCTTTCCGTAAGCGGTCATTTTACGAGTTCCGACTATGCTTATCAGTTTTAAATCTTCATTAAAATCCCCCTTTTGATAAAGCACAGCGGGAGCATCTGGACACTCTAAAAGCAGCTGTGGAAGCTCGCTCTGGTGCCTCAGTCTGACTTTAATATTATTTTTTTCGCAAAAAAGCAGTTCTTTTTCCGCAAATTTCAGAAAAGTATCATCGCCGATTCCCTTTGAAATCTGTGTCCCGATGCCAGAAATTTCCTGCAAAACAGATTTGGAAAGCCTCCATGTTTCTTTGGCTGAGCCCGTTACAGAGACTAGTTTCATGAAATTTACATCGCCCACCAAAGGACACGCCCTGAGTGCAATAGAATACAATATTTCTTCCGAATCTGCCACTATTTTCATTTATGAAATTACGCCGCTTCCCAGCAATTCTTCGCCCTGATACCACGCTGCGAACTGCCCTTCTGCAATCGCCGACTGTGGATTTTCAAACTCTATGAAAAATCCCTCTTCATACTGATAAAGAACCGCATCTTCCAATGGCTGGCGGTATCTTATCCTTGCTTTTACTTTCATGGATTCTCCGTTTTTCAGTCTTAAATCTTCGCGAACCCAATGCACCTCATCATTATTGATTTTCAATGCTTTTCGGTAAAGCCCAGGGAAATTTTTGCCCTCGCCCACGAAAAGAATATTGTTTTCCATATCGCGGTCGATGATAAAGCAGGATTCCTTATGTCCGCCTATTCCCAAGCCTTTGCTCTGTCCTATAGTAAAAAACTGAGCGCCTTGGTGCTTTCCGATGACTTTTCCGTCTTCTTTTTGGTATTTTATTTTCTTTGAAAGATATTTTAATTCATCAAGTTTGATTTCAAAAACAGGCTTCTCTTTATGAAATTCTTTGTAGTCGCTGAAAATCTCCACGATTTCGCCTTCTTTCGGAATTAGCTGCTGCTGCAGAAATGTCGGCAGGCTCACCTTTCCGATGAAACAAAGTCCCTGAGAGTCCTTTTTATCGGCAGTTACCAGCCCTATTTCTCTTGCGATTTCTCGCACTTCAGGTTTGGTCAGTTCTCCTATCGGGAACAGGGCTTTTGATAATTGATTTTGATTTAATTGACACAAAAAATAGCTTTGGTCTTTATTATTGTCCTTTCCTGCAAGAAGCTGATAGATTTCCTCCCCTCTCTCATCCACGAAAGAGGAAACTCTGGCGTAATGCCCCGTTGCCACCTTGTCTGCTCCCAAGGACAAAGCCGTCTGAAGAAAAACATCAAATTTCACTTCTCTATTGCAGAGAATATCTGGATTGGGCGTTCTTCCTTTTTCGTATTCGGCAAACATGTAATCTACGATTCTTTCCTTGTAAAGTTCGCTCATGTCTATCACCTGAAAAGGAATACCCAGCTTCTGCGCCACCAGAAGGGCATCATTACTATCCTCTACCCATGGGCATTCGTCCTCCAAAGTCACCGAAGCATCATTCCAGTTTCTCATAAAAAGCCCGATGACCTCGTGCCCTTGTTGTTTTAACAGGTAGGCGGCAACACTGCTGTCAACACCTCCTGAAAGTCCTACGACTATTCTCATATACTAAAATCCCTAAAACCTCTGAAAAACGAGGAAATACGATAGGGTATCGTTTTTGTTAAACCATCTAAAAACACAACAAATACCAAGAAAAAACATCTGTATTTGTCATTTTTGGAGGCAAATTTAAATGATTTTATCTGATAAAAAAAATCCTCAAATTTCACTTTGAGGATTTAGTATTTTTGGTTTTATTTTGGGTTTTTGAGGATTGATTAGGTTTAATGATTATATTTAAATTATTAGAATCATAGCTTATTTTATGATTTCATAATAGTATTTTGCTCCTTTTCCATTTTTTGTTTTCACTATGGTTCTTATTGTAGGGTCTTTGCTACTTATTGTAATATCCCAATCATAACCTTTTGTTTTAGACTTTACTTGTTTTAGTTCATTCCCTTCTTCATCCCTAATATAAAGTATATTACCAAGAATAGTATCGGGAGAAAAATATTTTATATTTACCTTTATACTATCTTTATTTTTTTCTATTATCTTTTTTTCAAAAAAATGGCTATCATTTTTTTTAATGGTTTGATTATCTACATCTATTACTATTCTTTGGTTTTCAATTTCAATTTTTCCCTCATTAATGAATTCTAACATAAGTTCTGCCTTCCCTTCTTTTGTATAAAATATCCACCA
>JABCOA020000093.1 GCA_013333875.2 Flavobacteriaceae bacterium
AACCATTCGCTACCAAATGGAAAGACTTAGCACCAGGCACTCCCATATTATTGTATGTTCCTGTCAATCTGTCTAATGTACTAACAGCCGTAGAATACACAGGAGTCAATGCGCCATTCACTACTTGAAGAGTTAATTTTCCTTTAAACCCCGGTATATTAGAGAAACCACCGATGTTATCTGGCACTAAAGGCTGAGTAAAAGTTCCTCCACCTGCTTTCTGCATCTGTTCAGCAATCATCGCAGGATAAGACTCCAGCTGCCCATCTAAATATACCGTTCCATCTCTATATCCAGAAGTCAAAGAATTCCCAAGAGCCACATATTTACTAAAATCTGCTTCTCCACTAGTTACCGCGATATCCGCTACATCGGTTTCAAAATCAGTTTTACAACTTGTAACTGACAAAACAGCCAGAACGGCCATTGATGATATAAATACTTTTTTCATGATTTCAAATTAAAAAGGGTTATAAGAAATTCCTAGACCGAAATATGCTGCTTTGGATTTCAACTGTCCATAAAATCCTAAATTATCATTCATACTATTTCTTCTCTTCATAAATGCATATCCTCCAGAAATATCAACATTAAATTTATTAAACTTCAGCCCAATACCAGCCGTTATCACATTATTATCAAAAGATGGAGTTTCTGGAATGAAATCCTTATCCTCATATGGAGACTGGTCATAGTAATATCCTAAACGCCCAGCAATCATGTCAGTAAACTGATACTGAGTTCCAAAACGCCAAGTCTGTGTATTCTTAAAGTTTTTAAGGTTTTTCAATACTGTTTTATCTTTCTGATTTCCTATAAGTGCGTTTTCGAAATCAAGCGTCAGAGCATCATAGCGAGACCATCCTGTATAGTTGAAATCCGCTGAAACCTGCCATTTTGGAGTGATTCTATATGTAGCTCCTATCGTGTATTCTTCTACTAATGGAAGTTCCGCTTTGAATCTATCCTGACCATTAGCATCCACTTTCAGCGCTGAATACAATGCCGAAGACACATTAAAACTCACAACACCATCATTAGCCTTCACAATCACAGGCGAACGGTATGCAACACTTACATCAAGTTTATCCGTTGGTCTAAAATAGAATCCCAATCCTAGACCATGTCCACTTGCTTTGGTGTCTTTTAAATTTAAACTACCATTAAATTTATTAAGTTTCTTATCCCAGTCCACTTGTCCTTTTACATACATATAGCTCAGACCCACTGACATCCAATCCGCCATCTTCACAGAAACTGCTGGCTGGAAGAAATAACTCTTCAGGCTCATTTTAGTTACGATTTCATCTCCTGTCCATTTTTCTGGCCACTGAACTGTACTTCCGAAAGGTGTAGTAAAACTAAATCCCACAGAAACATTATCCACCACCTTATACGCTACAGCCGCATAAATAGGCGTTCCCAAAGGATTTTCCGTAGAATAAGCCTCTCCTGTGTCTAGATTTTGGTACGACACTTTACTTGCCACTCCAAAACCACCAGCTACCACACTCAGTTTACTTGGAATGAAAGACATTCCCGCTGGATTAAAAAAAGCTACACTCGCATCTTCTGCATGGGCACTCGTGTGCGCCATAGCCAACTGCTTCACTCCTTGTAGCGATACTCTGAACCCTCCCGCATAGGCTAGGGTTCCCGCCAATAATGTTATTGGTAACAAAATTTTTCTCATGTTTCTTGTTTTCACTTTTCTTTTGAAGGTGCAAATATAAAAATATTATTTCTTTAAATTTAAACATTTTTTCAAAAACAATATTTGTTTGAATTTTTAAATAACACTAAATATCTTTAAATTAAATAATTAAAACCAAATTAAATTTAATAAATCTAATATCGTTTAAATTTAAACAATGATTTAATTTACTACTTGGTCAAAAAAATCTTTATCTTTGGTTCTCAAATAGATTAGAAATGCCTGATTTTTTGCATCCAGATAAAGAAAATTACTCCTCCGAAGAACTTTTACAAGAGGAAAAAATCCGTCCGCAGAGTTTCAAAGATTTTGCAGGACAGAGAAAAACATTAGACAACCTAGAAGTGTTCGTTGCCGCCGCCAAAAATAGAGGAACAGCACTAGACCACACGCTTCTGCACGGGCCTCCTGGGCTTGGGAAAACCACACTTTCGCATATCATTGCCAACGAACTGGGCGTAAACTGCAAAGTAACCTCTGGCCCTGTGCTGGACAAACCAGGCAGTCTGGCAGGAATTTTAACCAATTTGGAGGAAAACGATGTTCTTTTCATTGATGAAATTCATCGTCTATCGCCTATTGTGGAGGAATATCTATATTCTGCGATGGAAGATTTTAAAATCGATATTATGCTCGAAACTGGCCCTAATGCTCGTTCTGTTCAGATTGGGCTAAATCCTTTTACCCTAATTGGAGCGACGACCCGAAGCGGAATGCTTACCAAACCCATGCTGGCGAGGTTTGGGATTCAGAGCCGATTGGAATACTATAATGTAGAGCTTTTGGGTATGATTATTGAACGAAGTGCGAGAGTTTTGAGCGTTCCTATTTATGAAGATGCCGCCCTTGAAATCGCGCGAAGAAGCCGAGGAACACCGAGAATAGCCAACGCCCTGCTCCGCCGAGTGAGAGATTTTGCGGAAATAAAAGGCAATGGGGAAATTGACCTTAACATCGCTAAATTTGCCCTAAACTCGCTCAATGTAGATGAATATGGACTTGATGATATGGACAATAAAATCATGCGGGTAATGATAGAAAATTTCAAAGGAAAACCTGTGGGAATATCCGCGCTGGCAACTTCTATCGGAGAAAATGCCGAAACTTTGGAAGAGGTGTATGAACCCTACCTCATTCAGGAAGGTTTCATCATCCGAACACCGCGAGGAAGGGAAGTTACCGAAAAAGCGTACCAACATCTGGGCATATCACAACCAAAAAATTTAGGCGAACTTTTTTAACCAATACATTAAATATGAAAAATTTACTAATTCTTGCCCTACTCTGCGGAGGGACAGCACAAAGCCAAATCAAAAATTTTTATCCTAAAAAAGTAGTAAAGCCTGACCTCAGCGCAAAAAGAGAAAAGGAAATTAACCGACAAAATGAACTTTTACAGAAGAAAGCTCCTACAGCTTCAGAGCAAAAAGAACTAAATATCCTCCTTGAAAAATACGGCGAAGTAGTAGAAAACGCTTGGGATATCATTGATGGAGGGTGCAGCTGGTACTGCGGCGGCGGAAATTACAAAATAAAAGCATCATCATCACTTGGTGTTTCCTACAAAGCTGAATTTGCAAATGATTTAAGCTACAAAACCGCTTGGGTAGAAGGCAAAAAAGATGAGGGCATCGGCGAATATTTAGAATATTATTTCAAAAATGACAGCCCTAGGATTACGGAAATTATTATTTCTAATGGATACATGAAATCCGAGGAAACATGGAAAAATAACAACCGTGTGAAAAAATTAAAACTCTATGTAAATGGCGTTCCTTTCGGGATTTTAAATCTAAAAGACAGCCGAACCGATCAATATTTCTCAGTGGGAACACTCGGTCACAACAAAAACGGAACAGATTTGATTCTAAAATTTGAAATCTTAGAGGTCTACAAAGGAAGCAAATATAATGATACCGCGATTACAGAAATATATTTTGATGGGATAGATGTACACTAATTTTCTCATTTAAAAACAACAAAAAAGCAACCCTAAAATAGAGTTGCTTTTTTATTTTTATCTTTTATTATTCTCCAAAGATGTAACTTACCCCTGCACTCAAGATATGCTGAGATTTTTTTCTATACACATTCGGGTTTCCTGTCCAAGATTCTACAAGGTCTGGATAAACACTAGACAAACCGAAATCATAACGAGCAAGTATCTCGAATTTTCTGTTTATACTATATCCTACACCTCCTGATAAAGCAAAATCAAAACCTCTTGCTTTCCCCATCTTTTCTTTCACATAAAGAGGGCTAGATGGATTCTCTACTTTTTGGTTAAGTAAGAAAGCAAATCTAGGTCCTGCGAATGCAAATAAAGAATGTCTTCCTTCTGTGAAATATCCTTTAAAATAAATAGGAACACTGATATAGTTGTTCGCATAAAGTGTAGAGCCTTCTCCTTTTTCACCTGCTGACAAATATTCTACCTGTGGTTGAATATAAAACTGATTTTCAAAATCTAATGGAATCAATGCTAAAAGCCCTCCATAGAATGAATATCTTGCCGCAGAAGGGTTATGGGCATTTCTTACTCTAGAATAGTTAGGTCCTCCTATTACCCCTATTCTAGTATTTTCCAACTGTAAAGAAAGCTGTGCTGACATAAGGCTTGAAAACACCAAAAAACTTCCTAATAATAATTTTTTCATAATTTTTTATTTTTATTTAACATTATAATTTTTCTAATTCAAAGTACAAAAGTAACATTTTTATATTATCCTTGTATCAATCGAGTAATTTTTACTTGTTTTTGGT
>JABCOA020000094.1 GCA_013333875.2 Flavobacteriaceae bacterium
GACTTTTGGGCAGGAAGAAGAATAACTTTATTTTAATCTAAAAAAAAACTCTCATAGGTTTTAAACCTGTGGGAGTTTTTTTATTTCTGAATTTTCATAATTTTTCACTGCTCGTTCCAGCGTGTTTTTTATTCTCGTTTTCAGTCGATTTGGTTTATGAACTGTGATATAATCACCAAAGCCTAAAATAACTCTTTCCAACTCAAAATTCAGCTGAACTCTTATTCTGAAATATGTTTCGCCATCTTTTTCTTCCAAAATCTCCTGTGTGTGATGAAACGGCTTGGTTTTCACATATTCTGCATGAATTCCTTTTATTGAGAAAATCACATTCTGCCCTCTTTGTTCGCGTGATGTCGTTACACCGATCACTTCAGAGAAAAATCTATCGGCATTAAATTCCCGCTCCCGAAAAGGAATATTTTCCTCTATCTGCACGCTTATTATCCTATCAAGTGCAAGGTTCAGAAGCGCATCTCCATACCAGCAGATGAGAAACCAGCGGTTATTATACTCCTTCAAAAGCTGTGGAAAAACAATGTATTTTTTCTCTTCCCTTGCCTTAAAACTTTTATAAACCAATCCCAGCGTCTTCTTATTCAAAATCGCATTATACAGAATATCAATATATTCCAAACCTTTGAGCCGTTCATTTTTATCTAAATGAATAATGGACTGCTGCTGCGCAGAATGCACTGTGTTTTCCAATTTCTGAATAACGCCATTCAAATCCTTAAACATAGAAAAATCCTTAAACTGCTTCAAAATCTGTACTGCATTGTTCATGGCTTTTAGATCGTTTTCATTTACTGCTATGTTATGAATGCTGTATTCAGGGTCGCTGTATCGGTAGTATTTTCTGTCATAGACCTCTATGGGAGCTTCGTAGCCAAATTTCTCACTGCGCATATTCTGTATATCGAGCTGAATGGTTCTTTTACTGACATAAGCTTCTTTACCTTCAAACTCAAAAAGAGCCTCGGAACACTCCTCTATCAGATCCTCCAGCGTATATTTTTTATACTTATTTCTAAGGCATCTGTCAATGGTTTTGTAACGGATAAGGGCGTTTTTATTTGAAGACATTTTAATTTTTTTTACAAAATTATCAAACTTTTTTAACTACGCAAAAAGATTGCGCTTTTTTGTATTTACTTTGCATCATCAAAATGAAACATTATGAAAGTTACAGGAAAAAATATTATCAACTGGGGATTCCGCCAAGGGAAATGGTTCGGGGAAGCCTTGAAAACCATCAATGAAAACGAATGGGAAGAAGCTGAGATTTTGGAATATTTAGAGCAGTTCAGACTTCCAGACCCTATTCCACTGAAAAGAATTCCTGCTGATTTTGTGGTTAATATTCATCCTGAAAATGAATTAGAAGAAGATAATGTAAGCAAAGTAATCGCTACAATGAAGAAGCTGATGAAAACGCCAACTCTGGAAAAAGGCGCTTTGATGCCTGATGCCTGCCCTACGGGTAAAGAAGGAATCATCCCTGTGGGAGGCGTGGTAGTCGCTAAAAATGCCATACACCCAGGATTCCATTCTGCCGATATCTGCTGCTCTGTGATGCTTACTGACTTTGGGAAAATAGATCCTAAATTAGTTCTGGACGCCGCTCATGATTCTACTCATTTCGGGTATGGAGGCCGCCCAAGAGGTCAGCAGATAGCGATGAGCAAAGAGCTTATAGAGGCTTTTGAAAAGAATTTATTCCTAAAAAAGCCCGAACTCATCAGCACAGCCAGAGACTGTATGGGAACGCAGGGAGATGGGAATCACTTCTTATTCATCGGAACTTCCATGAAAACAGGAAATACGATGATGGTCACCCACCACGGTTCTAGAGCTGTGGGCGCAGAACTCTACAAAATGGGACTAAAAACAGCCAACTACTTCCGTAGAGATATTTCGCCTGATACTTTGGAGGAAAATGCGTGGATTCCTTTTGATACAGAAGAAGGACAAGCCTACTGGGAAGCGCTGCAAACCGTAAGACAATGGACAAAAGAAAATCATGAAGCAATTCATAATTTAACTTTGAAAAAACTTGGAGTAGAAATGCAGGATAGATTTTGGAACGAACATAATTTCGTTTTCCGAGATGGAGAATCGTTTTATCATGCCAAAGGTGCTACGCCTTTAGATGCGAAATTCCTTCCTGAAGATAATGAACTAAGACTCATCCCGCTAAATATGGCAGAGCCTGTCCTCATAGTAAAAGGAACTACCAACGAGCGAAACATAGGATTTGCGCCACATGGAGCAGGGAGAAATTTCAGTAGAAATGAGCATAAAAGAAACAAAGCCCACCAGACAGATGAGGAAGTTTTTGCGGAGGAAACAGCAGGGCTGGATGTTAGATTTTTCTCTAATGAAATAGATATTTCGGAACTGCCATCCGCCTACAAAAACGCACAAAATGTGAGAAAACAAATTTTAGAATACAACCTGTGCGAGATAGTAGACGAGGTCATCCCTTACGGATGTATCATGGCTGGAGATGTAGAAAAAAACGCTCCTTGGAAAAAAAAGAAGAAAAATAAAGAATTATAAATAACCGCCACCTATTAAAAATTGAAAATAGCCCAATAGGGAATTGCGGAGCATATGATGCAGGGTTATTTTCTGGTAATGTCTTCGGACTTGGGGGTTCGAGTCCCTCTTAATCAGCTGCTTTACACAGCCTAAAACAACAAAAGGAGCTGCGGAATTTCGGTTCATCAGGGATAAAGTCTGCAAAATGAAGGATACCGTACAATATTGATACTCAATTTGTTTTCCCTTTATTCTTGTCAGCCGCTCCTTTTTAACTTTAAAAATTTAGAAAAAATGGGAATATTTACAAAAACTTACGAAGTAATGCCTTTTTACCAAGGTTTCCTTTTTAGAAACAATACTTTTGAAAAGCAGTTAAATGCAGGTTTTCACGAAATTTATGATTGGAAAGATAGAACCAAACTCTATCAAATCCCTCAAAATTCGCTGCTAATCAGGGTGACTAACCAAGAAATTTTGACCAAGGATAACATCGCCCTCAGGTTTTCTTTTAATATTATCTATAAGGTGACTGATGGTCTTAAACTACTGGAAAACACGATGATAAATGAATACTACATCCTGAGCGATGCAGAGCATAAACTTCAAAGCTTAGTTCAAATTTATTTCAGAAAAATGATTTCCCAAATAGAGAGCGAAGCTTTGAACGAAAAAAGAGCCGAATGGACGGATTTAAAACCTGAAGAAATTCAAAGTAAAACGGATGAATTCGGAGTGGAAATAGAAAATATCCAAATTCGGGATATTACTTTTCCGAAGAGTATTCAGGAATTATTTGCAAGACATTTGGAAGCGAAAATAAGGGCAAAAGCTGATTTAGAAAATGCCAGAACGGCGGTAGCTACTGCCAGAGCCTTGAAAAACGCTTCTGAACTGATGAAAAATGATGAAAACATCAGATTCTTCCAAACCTTGGAAACTATTACGAAAATAGCCGAAAAAGGAAAGCATACTTTTATGATTGGAGATATTCATCAGATTGCAAAGTAATTTCAAATAAAAAACAGCTCAAAGATGAGCTGTTTTTCATTTTTATTAAAAATTAAGCATTCTCCAAAACATAGCTGAATACCAATGGCGCTACGATGGTAGCATCAGATTCTATGATATATTTTGGTGTATTGATGTCTAATTTACCCCAAGTGATTTTCTCATTCGGAACTGCTCCTGAATACGAACCATAAGAAGTCGTAGAATCAGAAATCTGGCAGAAATAAGACCAGAAAGGAACATCATGCATCTCCAAATCTTGGTAAAGCATCGGCACCACGCAGATTGGGAAGTCCCCAGCGATACCACCACCTATTTGGAAGAATCCTATGCCTTTTCCAGCGCTGTTGTTTCTGTACCAATCAGCAAGGAAAGTCATGTATTCTATCCCTGATTTCATTGTAGAAGGCTTTAATTCACCTTTGATGCAGTAGCTTGCAAAGATATTCCCCATTGTAGAATCTTCCCAACCAGGAACTACTATCGGAAGGTTTTTCTCCGCTGCTGCAATCATCCAAGAATCTTCTCTCGGAATCTCGTGATACTGTTCTAGAACGCCTGAAAGTATCATTTTGTACATGTATTCGTGTGGGAAATATCTTTCACCTTTGCTTTCAGCATCTTTCCAGATTTCAAAAATGTGCTTTTGTAATTTTCTGAAAGCTTCTTCTTCTGGGATACAAGTGTCTGTTACTCTATTTAATCCCTTTTCCAACAATTCCCACTCATCTTGCGGAGTAAGGTCTCTGTAGTTAGGAACTCTCTTGTAGTGAGAGTGGGCTACAAGGTTCATCAAATCCTCTTCCAAGTTTGCTCCTGTGCAAGAGATAATCGCCACTTTGTCCTGACGAATCATCTCTGCTAAGATTTTTCCCAGCTCGGCAGTAGACATCGCCCCCGCCAAGGAGATTAACATTTTCCGCCATCTTTTAGGTGCGCTACATAGCCTTTAGAAGCGTCCACTAAAGATGCTGCATTGAAATGCAGATAATATTTTTCGATAAATTCGGTAATTGGTTTGTTTGCCATTTTTCTTTATTTTAACTTTAATTATATTTTATATTCTTTTTCTTTAATCACTAGGACTAAAAAAATAATTATCGCAAAAATAAGAATAATTATTTACAAATTCTGTATTTACTCCATTCTATATTATAAAATCACCTATGCTCTATCATTTTATTTTATAAATTTGTATAAGTGAGTTTTAAAATTATTCTAACTAAAAACTCCTCAATAAAACAAATGCAAAATTCTGCTCAATAACTCATCACAAAAATGAAATATTTAATTTTAAAATTCTTCAAAACATGGAAAGCAAACTTTTATATGAGATGTTCTATCTTTGTGTCTTAACAAAAGAAGAAATCATATCTTACATAGAGCAAAAAGAAGAAAAATACTTTGAAAATATTGACCATTACGATATTTTATATCCTAAAAATCAAGATGAAAAACTATTTATAAAAAATCTATCCAAAATATGCTACACAGAATATTTAGATGGAGAGTTAAAGAAAAAATATAGCATTATCATCTCCCTTTTCCATAGAAGCAAAAACAAGATTAAGATAAAAGAAACTTTATACAAATTTTTCTTTTACAACAGTAAAAGTCTCTTAGACATAGACTTTGATTTTTGGAACTTGGTTGAAACTGATTATGAACTCCTAAAAAATGGTTTTGAAGGAATATCTAATTCAGACACTGAAATAAATGAGTATCTAAATAAAAACCAAAAATACACTCATTTACGCAAAGTCGAGTTAATATCAATATTAAGTCAAATTTAATAAATTCCACTCAAATAAAAACTTCTTTCCTATAATCAAAGTAATTCAATGAAGATTCAAAAACCCAAAACCATTAAAAACGCAAAAACC
>JABCOA020000095.1 GCA_013333875.2 Flavobacteriaceae bacterium
GTCTTCTGCCTTTGTAGCGGCATCAAAACTCTCTCCTGAAAAAGCAAAGAAAATAGTTTCCTTTTCTATTTTTCTACTATCTATACTTATGTTCCCAGCCTGAAAATAGCTGAAATAAAAATCTTTAACATCCATAATTCAAAAATAAAAAAACCTTTCCAATTAGGAAAGGCTTTTTTAATATTTAGGGATATATTTTATCTTTTTGATCTTACATTTGAATTATCCTTAGCATCTTGTGCTACACGGAAACCAATCCATCCGAAAGCTTTATTCTCATCCTTAAATCTTCTTTGTCCTGGATCTAACCAATAAGCTGTATCTACCCAAGAACCTCCTTTTACTACTCTAATAGAGTTAGACATGTTCGTAGATCTGTCTTTTGTATCTTTTTGTAGAACTACTCTTCCTTGTCCATCTACGATAAATCTTCTTTTTACAGAGTTATACATACTGAACTTAGCAGCTGCACTATCTTCAAGAGCTCTACCATATCCAGACTCCATAGAAGACATATAGTCACCATCCATGAAGTTACTATTATCCTGTCTTATAACTCTTTCGTATTGTCCAGGTAATCCTTTATAAACTAATCTACCGTCATAAAGAGTATCATATGCTATAGTATTTCCTTCAATTTTCTTGAATGAACCATCTGAATTTTTAACAACATCTTTAATCATATTACCTCTATGATAGTTGAAATCATTAGCTTCTTCATCTATTATAGGTCTATAGATATCTGATGTCCATTCAGCTACATTTCCTAGCATTCCATAGATACCTAGATCATTAGAAGGATATCTTTTCACATCAGATGTTGAAGGAGAACCATCATTATTCCATCCTCCTATACCAGAGTAGTCACCTTTACCTTGTTTGAAGTTTTCAAGATAAAGTCCTTTGTTTCTTCCTCTTGTCCCTCTCAACACATTTTCTTTAGGAGTTTTTCCTAAATAATTATTGTAGTTTCTATTTTTCTGAAGTCCTAGAGCAGCATATTCCCACTCAACCTCAGTTGGAAGTCTAAACTTAGTTACTAAACTAGCTGCTGCATTTCTGTTAGCTGCTTGAATTCTAGCATTTTTAGTTTTTATACCTTGTTTTTGCTCCATTCTTTTAGCATCTACATAACTTTGAAGTTCTGGATCATTAGCCTTGAACTTATCTAAGTTAAATGTATTTGCTCCTTGGTTGTTGGCATCACTAGTGTAGAAATCTTTTTTGATAACTCCTTGATCCATCAATGCTTTCTCATTAGCTCTGTCTGTCAACCAGTCACAATATCTAGTTGCTTGAGTCCAAGAAACCCCTACAACAGGATAGTAATCATACTCAGGTGCACGGAAATAAGACTCTGAATAGTCATTACGAGACAACTTGTTATTCCAAACTAATGTATCTGGAAGCGCCCCTGAATAGATATTTTTGAAACTTGGGTCAGAAGCTGGAAATACGAATTTCAACCATGTTACATATTCACGGTACTCGTAGTTCGTGATTTCTGTTTCTCCAATAAAGAAAGAACTAACCTGCATTCTTCTAGGTGTATTGTTCCAGTCTCTCATCACATCATCTTTTACTAATCCCATAGTAAAAGTTCCACCTCCTACATATACCATTCCTGGCCATCCTTTCTGTTTCTGTTCCTTTCGTGTGAAAAACCAACCTTTTTGGTCATTTGGTTTCCAACCTGTTTTACTTGTGAATTTTTTTGTTCCTCCACCACTTTTAGTGGAACCTCCTCCTCCACAGCTAGTAAGTAGAGTTAAAGCTCCTAAAGCAGACAATGAAAACAATTTCATTTTTTTCATAATATGTATTCTTATAAACTTTAAATTTCAAAGTGCAAATAACGCTAAATTATTTCTTTTATCAAAATTTCTTTACGACTTTTTAACAAATATTTTTTGTTTTTATTGTGTATACAAATCAAAAATCAATACACAAAACAACATAAAAGCCACATTTTGAACAAGTTAAACAGAAATTTAAAATCTTAAAATTTTCTTAAAATTATTTAAACTTTAAAATAAACTCAACCTTATTATACAACCAAATACTTTATATAATACAAATATAACTTTTTTTAACTAAAAAATATAAAAAAATCATAAATTTTAAATTTAAATTTTTATTTTTGCATGATTATTAAAACATTAATATGAATTTGAACAAAAAACTTATCATCATGTTAGGATTGGGAGTAGTTGCTAATGCTTATTCTCAAGATCTTACAAACATTCGTCCTGTATTGACAGGGGCTCCTTTCCTAAGAATAGCTCCAGATGCGCGTTCAGGAGGTATGGCTGACCAAGGAGTAGCTACTACACCAGACACCTATTCTCAATACTGGAATGCAGCGAAATACCCTTTTGCTAATGCAAAGACATCTGTGGGTGTTAGTTTCACTCCATATATGAATAAAATTACCAATGATATATTCTTATTATATGGTTCTTTTTACACAAAACTGGGAGAAGAAGATAGAAGTACACTGAGTGCAAGTATCTATTACTTTAACATGGGAACAGTGGATTTGTCTAGAATCGTAGGAGGAGTTGCAGTAAGTGAAGGACAGTCTAAACCTAATGAATTCTCTATCGATTTAGCCTATGCTCTAAAACTTTCTGAAAGTTTTTCAATGGCGGTTACGGGTAGATATATCCGTTCAGACTTGTCTAGTTTAGGACAAAGCAGCAGCACATTACAAGCAGCCAATACATTTGCTGTAGATATTGCTGGATACTACCAATCTCCTAAAATGCAAAGTTTTGGTGAGAAAGAAGGTAGAGTAAGAGGTGGTTTTGCCATTCAAAATGTAGGGCCAAAGCTTAACTATAGCAAAAGTATAGACTCAAAATCTTACCTTCCTACTATTGCAAGATTGGGAGCTGGATATGATTTATTCCTTGATGGGGAAAATCGTTTGGGACTTACTTTAGAAGCATCAAAACTATTAGTTCCAGGAGCTGAAGCTGTGGTAGATCCTGTTACTAACAGAGTTTCTTATTCGTATCCTGATGTAAGTGTAATCAATGGTATGGGTAAATCTTTTAGCAATAAAAAAAGTGTGATGTACAGCATTGCTGCTGATTATTCATATAATGATACTTTTGATATAAGAACCGGATACTTCCACGAAAGCGCTGAGCAAGGTGGAAGACAGTTTGCGACTATAGGTGTAGGATTGAAATACAAATCTTTTGGACTTGATGTTTCCTACCTTATCAATACTGCTAAAATCAATAACGCACTAGATAACACCCTTAGATTTGGTCTAGTTTGGGATATCAGTGAGTAAAAACAAATTTTCATAAATAAAAATAGCACCATAATTTGTGGTGCTATTTTTTATTGTTCCTCTGTTATTGCTAGATAATAATTTTCAATTTTTTCTAAATAAGCCAAGAATTTATCTTCTCTATCCTTGTCAAAAACCTTACATTTTATTTTAGAAAATTTATCCAAAGAAAATTCATCAACTACATAAAACTCCTTAAAAGACCATTGTTTCGAAGAATGTATTTTGAATAAAGCCTCTTTTATGCACCAGATAGCTGTTAGATGCTCTATTCCAGATTCTACCCTGCCGAGCCAATCTATTTCTGTGGGATGCAGGAATTTGTGTTTGATTTTATCAATCCTATCTTTTACTTGCTCTATATCCACTCCTATTTTTTTTTCAGAAATAGCTAAAACCGCGTAAGGAAAAGAATGACTGACCGACACGAACTTATCAAATGGCTCCAGATAAGGCTGCCCATTTTCATGGTATCTTATTTTATGATTAGGCATGATTTTTTTGAGCATGTGCCTTACCATTTGTTTCTCTATCAATCTTTTAGGCGATTTTTGCTTTAAATTCTCAAATTCTTTTTCATCCGAAATCAAATCAGCAGAAAATTTCTCTTCCTCTGAATATTTCCAAATTAAAATCTGAGTCTGTTCTGATATTATTTCCTTAAAAATAGGCATTTTTTGTTAAAATTTAAATTATCTGAAACTCCACAGGAGCATCTATTTTAGGATATTTTTTATCACAAACAAATTTCTTACCCGTGCAGTCTATCTCCTTCCAGCCCTTCTTTTTCCCAATATCGCCCACTTCCGCTACATAAGGGATAAATTCTATCTCTTCACTCGCTTCGGTCTTAATTTCTTTATATTGGACTGCAATATCCAAAACACATTCAAAATCAGTATTTAACCTCACATTTCTATATATAATATCATAATGAGATTCTTTATTTTCTGGAATTTCAAAATAGCTTTCATAGCCAGATACATTCCCCTTCAAATTCCCTATCGCCTGCAACGCATAAAATAAAGCTTTTGTATAAAACTCCCTCGTTTTTTCTCTTTTATAATCATCAATAAAATGTCCGCCTTCAAACAAAACCACAGGAATTCCTGCTTTCATAAAATTATCTCCCGAAGATGTAGGGTAAAAAGTATCCGTATAACGCCCTATATTATTAGGAATTTCAGATTTTAATTGTTGATAAATATCGGCAATCACAGCCATACTTTTCTTTCTATTTTCTGTCAAATTCCTATCAACATCCTCAGAAGGCGAAAGGAATGAAAGCGTGGCAGGATTCTCAAAATCAGTACTAAAAATAGTCCTCTGCTCGTGCAGGTTTAGGGCATAATCATATTTTTTAGAGAAAGCCTGTTTTTTCAGAATTTTCATCTCTATGCTGGACTCTTTTAGAAAATCTCTATTGATATCTATTTCTAAAATATTTCTCCTTGTCCA
>JABCOA020000096.1 GCA_013333875.2 Flavobacteriaceae bacterium
AAGAAGCATTAGAAATAGGCGTACATGGTGTCATTCCTAAATTTATAATTGCCGTAGCATACACAAAAGGCTTAAAGGTAGAACCTACCTGCCTTTTCCATTGTTTCACATGGTCATACTGGAAGTGCTCCCAGTTAATCCCTCCGACCCAAGCCTTGATATCTCCCGTCGTAGGCTCCATAGCCATAAGTCCCGCCTGCGCAATCTGCTTATGATAACGGATAGAGTCCCATGGAGACATCTCCACATCCTGCTCTCCATCCCAAGTAAAGATAGAAGTTTTCACAGGTTTCTTAAACTCCATAAGGATAGAATCCTCTGACACACCAGCCTCTGCAAGCTGTTTATATCTTCCTGTTCTCTTGACAGAAGCCATCATAATATCATTTACCTGCTTGTCAGAAATATGATAAAACGGTCGCTTTCTATTGTTTTTTTGTTCGTTATCAAAACTTTTCTGCAGATTGGTCAAGTGTTCTTTTATCGCTTCTTCTGCGTATTTCTGCATTTTGGAATCAACGGTAACATATATTTTTAGTCCATCTCTATATATGTTCAGTTCTTTTCCTGTTTTCTTTTCATAATCTTTCAGGTATGTAGAAATTTCCTGACGAAGATAATGTTTGTAATATGCGGAATAACCTTGGTCTATTCCTTTAATGTTTTGATAATCAGTTTTTATCGGCTCTTGTACAGCCTTGTCATAGGTTGCTTGGTCTATGTATTTAGTCTCAAGCATTTGTTTCAGAACGACATTTCTTCTCTCTGTCGCTCTTTCCAAGTTTCTAAGCGGGTTGTTTTTCACTGGGTTTTCCAGCATTGCTACAAATGTAGCCGCCTCAGAAAGAGTAAGGTCTTTGGTTTTTTTATTGAAATAAACCTTTGATGCCATCTCTATCCCATTGGCATTATAAAGGAAATCAAACTTATTGAAATACAAAGTAATAATCTCCTCTTTGGTATATCTTTTCTCCAAACTTACCGCTACAGACCATTCTTTAAGCTTTTGAAAAGCCCTTTCCATTTTACTTTGTGCAGCTGATTTTGTAAATAAAAGCTTGGCTAACTGCTGAGTGATGGTAGAACCTCCCCCTCTTTCGCCTCGGAAATAGACTGCTCTCACTATGGATTTTAGGTCTATTCCAGAATGCTCTCTGAAACGCTCATCTTCCTTCGCATAAAGAGCATAAACCAAATACGGCGGAAGCTGATTATAAGTAACTGGCTGGGTTTTTTCTTTTTCAAATTTACCCAAAACCACTCCATCAGAAGAAATAATCTCTGATGCTACATAGATATCTGGATTTTCTATATCTTTCATATCGGGCATCTCCCCAAGAAAACCCTGTGAAATAGAAAAGAACAAAGCCACTATGGCAGCAACTGTTCCTATAAATCCTAACCAAATCAACTTAATCCATCTTCCTACATAAGATTTTTTCTTTTTTGTGGGAAGTTTTTTTTCGTTTTCCATGTTTATTACGGAGTTGTTGTTTTTATATTTTCTATTTTAATGCCTATATCCTCTATTCCTTTCAGCTGGTCGGTTCTCATTCCGTGTTTTAGTTCCACTTTATATTTGCCGTTCGCTGGGAATTTGTATTCATTTTTATACTGAACAAGAATTTCCTTAACATTTCCTATACCACTTCCGTACCATTTTCCATTTGGTTTTGCTAAAATATACTGAAGTGTATCCGTTTTCAAAACTTTATTCTTTTCTCCTTTGATAGTGGAGATTAAAAACAAGTTATTGTAAGGATATTCATTATTATTCCTTACAACAAATATAAGGTTTTTTGGAAACTCAGAATCTTTGATTTGGAACTCTATTTTCTTAGCATCATTCTTTCCCCAGAGGTTATTCACCTCGGTCATATAGATTTCTCCCTCGCTGGAACAACCTACGGAAATAAACCACAATGCTGCGAATAGCCATATCTTTTTACCCATCATTATTATTTTTTTTCGGGTTATTTCTTTTTTTATTATTCTTTCTATTGTTTGGTTTTTGTTGCTCTGAATTATTCGGTTTCGGAGCATTATTATTGTTTTTTTCTTCCTTTGGAGAAGTGTTTTTCTTTTCCTTGTTTTTAGGTTTTTTGTTTGATTTTTTCTTCTCGAAACGATCTATGTTATTCTCCTGAATCAGATCTATTTCCTTCGTAGGAGCGGACAATTCTTGGGTTTTATATTCCTCTAATGGCGGAATTTTGTTCCCTTTTTTGTTCATGGAAATCATCTCCTTCACCTCTTGGATATCTAGGTCATACCAAAGAATAGAATTATCTACATAAGCAAACCACATTCTCTTTTTGAAAACATCTATTTTAATGCAGAAAGCCTTTCCTTTTTCTGTATCCAAAACCGTGCTGGAAGAAGGGAAATGGCTGAGAGCATCCATGTAGCTGTCCAGTTCAAAATTCAGACAACATTTCAGCTTACCGCACTGCCCTGCAAGTTTTAATGGATTGATACTCAGCTGCTGGTATCTGGCTGCATTGGTATTCACCGAACGAAAATCCGTAAGCCATGTAGAACAGCAGAGTTCCCTTCCACAAGAGCCTATTCCGCCCAGTTTAGCTGCTTCCTGTCGGTAGCCTATCTGTTTCATATCTACTTTAGCACGAAAAACAGCTGCATATTCCTTTATCAGTTGTCGGAAATCTACCCTTCCTTCTGCCGTGTAGTAAAAAGTAATTTTAGAGCCGTCTCCTTGGTATTCTATATCCGAAATTTTCATTTCAAGATTTAGATTCAAGGCGATTTTTCTCGCTTCTTTCTTTACTTCTTCTTCTTTTTTTCGAGAATTCTGCCATATTTCTACATCTTTTTGTGTAGCTATACGGATTATTTTGGAGGCTTGTTCTTCTCCAAAATTTTTCTTTTTCATCTGTATCCTCACCAGTTCACCTGTGAGACTCACCACTCCGACATCGTATCCTGAGCTGGACTCTACCGTTACTATACTTCCTATATGTAACGGTAGTTTATTTATGTTATGATAAAAATTTTTTCTTTCATTTTTAAATCTAACCTCAACATAATCACACTCATTCAGTGGAGATTTTATATTGGCAAGCCAGTCAAAAACATTCAGTTTATAACTGTTCCCGCAGGTATCTACTTTGTCACAGCCCGTCTCGCTTTTAGAGCCGCAACTATGTGAAGAATCGCCAGATGTTCTACATCCACAACTCATATTTATCTTTTGTTTATTCTTGCAAATGTAGTTATTTTTTAGTGAAAAACAATACTAAACCTAAATCACCATCGACAGGGCTATTCTCTTTCTATCTGTGTCTATTTCTATTATTTTCACTTTTACCTGCTGGTGGAGTTTTACCACTTCGCTAGGGTCACTCACAAATCCGTCTTTCAGCTGGGAAATATGCACCAGCCCATTTTCTTTTATCCCAATATCCACAAAACACCCAAATGCCGTGATATTGCTCACTATCCCAGGAAGTATCATTCCAGTTTTCAAGTCTTCAAAGGTTTTTATATTTGGGTCAAACTCAAAGACTTTGCTTGTTTTTCTTGGGTCAAGCCCTGGTTTTAGAAGCTCTTTCAGAATATCTTTTATCCCTAAAATCCCAATGTCTTCTGTCGTGTATTTTTCTGGAGCAATTTGTTTAATTTTCTCCTCATTAGCGATAAGGTCTATTGTTTTGATACCGAGGTCTTTCGCCATTTTTTCTACGATTTTGTAGGCTTCTGGATGCACAGAGGAGTTGTCCAAAGGATTTTTACCATCTTTTATTCGGATGAATGCCGCCGCCTGCTGGAATGCCTTTTCGCCCAGACGAGGAACTTTTTTTATCTGATTTCTATCCACAAAAGCACCATTTTCGGTTCGGTAAGCCACGATATTTTCTGCAAGTTTTTCGCCAATACCAGAGACATAGCTCAGCAGGGATTTACTCGCCGTATTGATGTTAATCCCTACTGAATTCACACATTTTACGACCGTGCTGTCCAATTCTTCTTTTAACAAAGTCTGATCTACATCGTGCTGATACTGTCCTACGCCGATGCTCTTTGGGTCTATTTTCACCAACTCGGCAAGCGGATCAGACAGCCTCCTTCCGATAGAAACAGCGCCTCTCACGGTGATGTCATAATCAGGAAATTCATCTCGGGCAATTTTACTCGCAGAATAGATGGACGCTCCAGCTTCGGACACCACGAAAACCTGCAAAGGTCTGTCAAACGCGATTTTCTTAATGAAAAACTCGGTTTCACGAGAGGCCGTTCCGTTCCCGATAGAAATCGCCTCAATATGGTAAGCCTCCACCATAGAGCGGATTTTTTTCATCGCGGTGGCGGTTTCTTTCTGTGGAGCGTGTGGATAAATGGTCTCATTATGAAGCAAATCGCCTTTTTCATCAAGGCAGACCACCTTACAACCCGTTCTATACCCTGGGTCTATGGCTAAAATCCGTTTCTCGCCGAGAGGCGAAGCCAAAAGCAGCTGTGTCAAATTTTCAGAAAAGATAGAAATTGCTTTTTCATCAGCTTTAATTTTGGCTTCCTGCAAAATTTCATTTGAAATAGATGGCTCCAAAAGTCTTTTGTAAGCATCTTGAGCTGCAAGGATGATTTGCTCTGCACACGAAGGCGAAGCCGTTTTTACCAAACTTCCCTCCATGAAAGCAAGGATTTCTTCTTTATCAATATCAATACTCACTTTTATAAAACCTTCTTTTTCAGCGCGAAGCATCGCCAGAAGTCTGTGAGAAGGAATTTTATTCAGCAGTTCGCTCCAGTCAAAATATTGGGTATATTTTTGTGCCTCTTCTTCCTCTTTTTTAGCTTTAACTACTTTACTGAAAATCACAGCTTTACGCTGAAAAATTCTTCTAAGATTTTTTCTAATGAATATATTTTCGTTTATCCATTCTGCGATGATGTCCCTCGCGCCCTGAAGCGCCTCCTCCACGCTGGAAACTTCTTTATTCAAAAAATTCTGCGTCGTTTGCTCTATGTCGCCGTTGTTTTTCTGTGCCATGATAATTTTTGCCAAAGGTTCAAGCCCTTTTTCTTTTGCGGCATCGGCTTTGGTTTTTCTTCGTTTTTTAAAAGGAAGATATAGGTCTTCTATCTCCTGTAAATCAAAACTTTGCTCTATTTTAGCGCGGAGTTCGGGTGTAAGTTTTTCCTGCTCTTCTATGGATTTCAGAACGCTTTCTTTTCTCTTTTGGATTTCATCAAAATTTTTGCTAAGTTTCTGAATCTGTTCTATTTCCACC
>JABCOA020000097.1 GCA_013333875.2 Flavobacteriaceae bacterium
AATATAAAACCGAGAGAAATCTCGGTTTATTTGATAATAGATAAAATAGTAAAAATATAAATAGATGAATATGAATGATTTAGAGCAAAGATTTAGAGTTTTTATAGAGAAACTTACAGAGAGAGCAGAGTCCTTAGCAAAGGAAACCCGTGATGCTATGCAGGAGATATATGATGAGGATACAGATCCGTATAAACGCAGTTTTGGGAATTTTCTGATGGGGGTAAAGGGGCAGTTTAATGGAATTATAGACAAAGCCGAGGATGTTTTTAAGCAGCAGATAAAGCCTTATGAACCATCTTTTTATGAGTCGCAAACGCCAGAAGGAGAACTTCAGGAAAAATGGTTTAGAAAAATCCATGATGATTTTGAAAAATGGAAAGACAAGATGAGAGATCTTGCTGATAGCATTGAGAGTCATGTGAAAGAGCCTTCTGCAGAGGAAAAACTCCGTGAAATAGTAGAGGAATATAATGCAGTGAAGAATAATTTCCACTGCTCTCAGTGTGGTGCTGGTTTGGAAATCAAGGAGTTGTATTTTATTTCTACCTATATAACTTGTCCGTACTGCCAGACGCAGAATACATTCGTGCCGAGTGATAAAATGCGGGAATATGAGTTTGTAGCGAAAGATTTTGCTGAAGAGAAAACCAAAAAGGAGGAAGAATTTTATGAAAAAATTTCCAGCAGTAATGCAGTGGTATCAGAAGAAAAATTTTTGGCTTATTTCCTATGGAGGGCTGCTATATGGAAGGTTTTGGCTGACACGGTGCCGATACTTGCCGAGGCGAACAAAAAAGTTTTTTATAGAGAAATGAGTGATATACTAGTTTATACTGAGTTTAATCTTGATGAAAAAACAGATTTATACCGAAAAATTATAGCAAAACTTGCCCAGACAGATGATTTTTATCTTCAGTTGGTGGTTGGAATGTTAGAAAATTTTGGTGCAAAAGGAATTCCTTCTGATGAATTTGAAAAATATTTGTCTGAAATAAAAAATAAATGCAAATAAAATTAGAAATATAGTTTTTTAATTTCATTTGGATTTAAAAGATAAGATAAAGATAACTTGGTTATGAAATTAGGTGTCTACAAAATATTTAATTGAAAATCAGTATTTTACAATAAATTTAAAAGTTTGTAGACGCTTTGTAGACGCTGTTTTTATTGGAGGGATGAGGTAAGTTTATACATTTGTTCCATCGAAAATTTAAAATATTTATTAACCAAAAAAATTAAAGTTATGTTTAAAAATCTTTTTAAAACAGTACAAGACCTAGTAGGTGGAAATGATGAACCAAAAAAAGGCTATGACGCAGAAGAAGGAGTATACTATGCTAAAGGTAGTTTTGATGATGAAGTAGAATATAATAACGAAATTATCTGCATCACAAACGGAAACCATGACAACATGGATGATATGAATGATGCCATGGATGACAAAGACTATGCTCGTGCAGAAAAAGTGCGTCTTCAGTGGAAAGAAGATGTGAAAACCTACAAAGAACAAGTCAGAAAATTAGGCCCATACAAAGGAGATACTATGCTGATGGATGCTGCTATTGCGTTCTTGGATGAGTATGACCGTTTGATGGATAACGGATATAAAGTGCTTATCGAAATGCGTGCAGCAGGAAAGAGAGGAACGCCAGAGGAACAAGCTCAGCTGAAAAACAACAACAATCTGATACAGCGTTTTACAGATAAGCTGAATGAAGTTTCTGATGAGTTCCTTGAAAAGTACGAGGATGACTAAAAATAATCTTGAATAATTTTTAAGATTTCAAAAAAAGAAAAAAATTATGTTTAAAAATCTTTTTAAAAAAGTTCAAGACCTTGTAGAAGATAACCAGCCTAAAAATCAGCCAGAAAAGAGAGGTTATGATGAAGAGGAAGGCGTATACTATGCAAAGGGAAGTTTTGACAATGCCATAGAGTATAATAACGAGCTGATGTGTGTAGCAAATAAATGCGAAGACAACATGGCTGATATGAATGCTGCTATGGATGCCAAAGACTATGCCCGAGCAGAAAAAGTGCGTCTTCAGTGGAAAGAGGATTTGGAGGATTATATTGCAGAGGTAAAACAGCTGGGAGCTTACAATGGAAATGACTCTCTTCTCAAAGCAACTATCAGATTCTTTGAGTTTTATAAAGGCTTGATGGATGATGGGTATAAGGTGCTTATCGAGATGCGTGCAGCAGGAAAGAGAGGAACGCCAGAGGAACAAGCTCAGCTTAAGAAAAACAATGATGCTATCATCAAAAACTCAGGCGAGTTTAATGGAGAAAGTGATGATTTCTTAGAGAATTATGATGAAAATGGAGAGGAATATGATACTTCTTTTGAGAATCCTTACATGAATATGGCTCATGATGACAGCAATCCTATGCTGCAGCCTATACATGGTATTTCTCTGCAAGATTATGCAGCGGCAGCTTCTAAAATGACTAATGGAATGTCAGCAGAAGAGGTTTGTAAGAGATTGGGAGTTGATATGCCTGTTTGGGATGAAGCTAACCAGCTTTGGGTAAAGAGAATGCAGCAAGACCAAACTATGGCTGTGATGTCTCTCTACGGGCAGTATTACGGAAATGCAAATACTCACCCTAAATTCAATGATTCTGTAAAAGAATCTAATCAGGAAGGAGACTATCTTGCTAAAATCCAAAATGATGAAGCTTTCTACTATGAATTGTGTGGTGCTCGTCAGGCGGCATATGAAGCAGGGCTAGATGGCGCTCAGTGGATACAGGACAATTATGGGATTTCCTTGGGAGACTTTCAGTCTGTAGCCATGAAATGGATGGCCAATATGGGTAACATCGAAAAAATGCTGCGATACCAAGAACAAAAACAAAGAGAATACGCAGAAAAATTCTCAAAAGAAATGGGCGGTGGAGTAGCAGATGACATAGAATTTTAATCATTCTTAAACTTTATTGTAAATGAAAACGGTGTCTGATATTATCAGGCACCGTTTTGTATTTTTATTTAATTCTAATGATGTAGGGCATGGTCATCTGTATGCTGTTTCTAAAGTTTTGGTCAGCAAAAATTTTGAAGAGCTGGTAGTTTTCTTCGCCCATTTCGGATTTTACATAATTTGTAGCTATGCTTTCCTGTCTTAGGCTGCTCATTATCTGTTCGAATTTATCCACTTTTGCAGGATAGCTTACAGCTTCATATTCTGCTATATTTGCTTTACTTGCAGCGTATTTTACGGCATCATTTAGAGAACCAATTTCATCTACTAGTCCTATTTCTTTGGCTCTTTTTCCAGACCAAACTCTTCCGCTTCCTACGGCATCTATTTCTTCGAAAGTTTTCTTTCTATTTTTGGAAACAAAATGTACAAAACGATTGTAGGTATTTACTACACTTCTCTGTGTGATAGCAAGTGTCCCCGAAGAAATCCCCGAAAAAGGCGACATCATGTTCGAATTGGCATTGGTAGAAACCACATCGGAGTAAATACCATTTCGGTTCGCTAGGTTTTTAGCATCAGGAATTACCCCAAAAACCCCGATAGAACCCGTGATGGTATTGTTTTGGGCAAAAATTCTGTCCCCAGCCATAGAGATGTAGTATCCGCCAGAGGCAGCATAATCCCCGAATGAAATGATTAAAGGCTTTTTTTGTTTAAGTTGCTGAAGTTCATACAAGATTTCATCAGAAGCATTGGCGCTTCCACCAGGTGAATTTACACGGAGAACCACAGCTTTTATGTTATCATCCTGAGCTAAGTCCTTGATATATTGAATGTATCTTTCGGAATAGATATCATTGTATCTGTTACCATTGTAGATAGTTCCAGAGGCGTATAGGACAGCGATTTTATTATCATTTGTTTTATTATCAGTTTTGGAAAAAGCATAATTTCTGATAGAAACTTTGTTTAGTTTTTCATCTTTACCAACATTTAGTTTGTTTTTTATAATCTCCTCGTATTCAGATTTTTGAACTAATTTATCGGCAAGTTTATATTTTAGGCTCAGATCAGGAATTGTAGCGTATAGACTATCAACCACGGTTTTGAATTCCGTAGGATCTAGTTTTCTAGACTGGATGATTTTAGAGGAAATCTCTCCCCAAGCATCATTTAGAAGGGTAGTCATCTGCTCTTTGTTTTCTGGAGACATTTCGTTTCTGAGGAAAGGTTCTACAGCAGATTTGAAATTTCCATGGCGGATAACATTGATGTTGATTCCGTATTTTTCAGCAAATTCCTTTAAGAAAATCACTTCTGTGGAAAGCCCTTTCAGCTCGATGCCTCCCACTGGATTAAGGAAATATTGGTCAGCCACCGAACCCAGATAGTAGGACGCTTGGCTTACATTGTTCCCATAAGCATAGACAAATTTTTTACTTTTCTTAAAATCTTCCAGACTTTTTCGGATGTCGTCTATCTGCGTAATTCCAGCATCTATGTCATCTAGTTCTATACTGATTCCCTTGATTTTATCATCGTTTTTCGCAGTTTCGATGGCTTTGAGGATGTCTTGGTATTTTAGTTCGGCATCTTCTTTTATCTCAAAAATAGAAGACTCGCTTTCGTTCTCGTGTTCTACAACTTTGGATTTAAAATCAATCGTAAGAACCGAGTTTTCTTTAATTTTGATATCTTTGTCTGCGCTGGACATGCTTCCGATGATGATAATCACAAAAAGCAGGAAAAAAGGCAGCAAAATACCAGCAATGAATAATGCAACAACATTTGCAAGAACAGTTTTGATGAAATTTTTCATAAATAAAAATAAAGTTTAAAATTTTACAAATTTACAAATAGTTAGTAATGTATAATGTAGTTTTGTTACTAGGAAGTAATTTAGGAAACGCAGAAAATAATATTTTATTGGCTCTCAGTGAGTTGGAAAAGAGGGCTGGCAAGATTATTAAACAAACTAAAATCTTACGAACCCTGCCCGTGGAGTATGATAGTGATAATGTTTTCTGTAACATCGCGGTGTCTATGCAGACAGCACATTCTCCCATAAAACTTTTAGATGAAATCAAAAAAATAGAAAACGAAATGGGAAGAATCTATGATTCTAAGTTTTTTGGGGAGTATAGGGACAGAATTATAGACATAGATATAGTGTCCTATGAGGGACTTGTTTTTAGCAGTGATAGATTAGAAATTCCACATCATAAACATCTGTATGATAGAGATTTTTCTAGGAAATTATTGGATGAACTGGACTTGGAAATATAGTTTGATAATGTAATTTTATTCGTTGTGTGCTGGGAAATTTTTCCTCAGCACACATTTTTCTTTCTGTAAAAATAAATAACTTATCTTTTTTGCTATTTTTGTGAGATAAAATAAATTTATGCCTATCGAAACACGAGACATTCTACTAAAAACCTTGAAAAGTTTTTGGGGTTATGATGCTTTCAGGGAGAGTCAGGAAGATATTATTTTGTCTATTTTAGAGCAAAATGATACCTTGGCGCTGCTTCCTACAGGTGGTGGTAAGTCTCTCTGCTATCAGCTTCCTGCATTGGTTTTGGAGGGGACTTGTTTGGTGATTTCGCCGCTTTTAGCCCTGATGAAAGACCAAGTTTCTCATTTGAAAGATTTGGGAATAGAGGCAGAATATCTTAGTTCTGAACTGGATGAAGCAGAGCAGGAAGAAATCTACGAAAAGGCAATATCAGGTGAAATTAAACTACTATATGTCTCACCGGAGCGACTTCATAACTCTTTGTTTATGAGGAAGATGCTGGATGTTTCGCTTTCCTTTATTGCGGTGGATGAGGCGCACTGTATCTCAGAATGGGGACAGGATTTTAGGCCGAGTTATCAGCATATCAGCGAGTTTAGAAAAACGATAGGGAATCTGCCTTGTCTGGCTCTTACGGCTACTGCAACGCCCAAAGTCGTTCTTGATATTAAGGAAAAATTAGGCTTATCTTCGGTTCGTGTTTTTCAGAAAAGTTACAAAAGGGAGAATATTCACATCTTCCATGAAGAGATTTCTGATAAATATCAAAGAATGCTTAGTTTTTTGAAAATCAATAAAATATCAGGAATAGTCTATGTCCGAACAAGGAGAGAGGCGGAGGAGCTGACAGCGTTTTTAAAGGAAAATAATCTGCAAAATGTAGATTTTTATCATGCAGGGCTTTCGGCAAGGGAGCGAAACGAGAAACAAAGAAAATGGCAGGAAAGGAATGATTTTGTTTTGATTTCTACCAATGCTTTTGGGATGGGGATAGACAAGGATAATGTGCGTTTTGTTATCCATTATTCGCCCTCTTCCTCGGTTGAAAATTATTACCAAGAAATAGGAAGAGCGGGACGGGACGGGCAGGAAAGTTATGCTTTTTTGCTTTGGAACAAACAGGAAATCAGCGAGATGGATGATGTGCTGTCTGCGCAGATTCCAGATAAAACCCAGTATTTGAAGGTGATATCTTACATTTATTCTATATTTCAGATAGCCGATGGGGAGGCTGCAGAGAGGATATTTCAGCTGGATTTGCAGAAAGTGCAGAGTTTCACCAAGATTTCCTTTGCTAAGATCAGAAGTGTTTTGGGATTTCTTCATAATCAGGAAGTTATATTTTGGAATAATTATAAATCGCCTTCTACAATAGAGCTAAAAATCCCTGCTGAAGAATTGGAGGATCTGCCGCCGAAAGATGCGTATTTTATAGAATTGCTGCTTAGAAATGTTTCTGGAGTTGCCACACACAAGGTTTCTTTCAGCGAAGAAAGTCTGAGTGCAAAACTAGGCGTAAGTCAGCAGATGATAAAGGACAGAATAAAGGAATTGCAAAAAAAAGAATGGCTGGAATATGTGGACGGAAGCACCGATAGCATAAAGTTCCTAAGACCGCGAGACAGCAGAGAAATACAAGGAAAATACTGGAATTTATTTGAAAAAATCCAGAGAAATAAAATCCAAAAATGGGAGGAAATGAAATACTTTATCCAAGATAAAGATTTCTGTAAAATGAGAATGATTTTGACTTATTTTGGAGAAAAATTCTCGGATAACTGCGGAAAATGTAGTTTTTGTCTATCCCAAAATCCAGTCAAAGAAAAAACTTTGTCCGATGAGGTTTTAGAAATATTAGCTAAAAATCCAGCTACTTTTGATGAACTGAGCGTAAAAATATTTTGGCATGAAAAGGAGAAAATCTATGAAACTTTGATAACTCTGCTGAATTTAGAAAAAATAAAAATGTTGAACTACAAAACTTATATGATCAATGAATAAACTAAAAGTCGTTTTCTTCGGAACGCCTGATTTTGCAAGGGCTTCTCTGGAAGCCATTCATACCTCTGCGCATGAGGTGGTGGGAGTCGTTACCGTAGCAGATAAAGCCAGCGGGCGAGGGCAAAAAGTGCATCAGTCTCCTGTGAAAACTTATGCCGTGGAGCATGATTTACCACTGTTTCAGCCAGAAAAACTTCGTAATGAGGAGTTTCTATCACAGATACAAAGTCTAAACGCAGACATCTTCGTAGTGGTGGCATTTAGGATGATGCCAAAGGTTCTGTTCTCGATGCCGAGGCTGGGAACATTCAATCTACATGCTTCATTATTACCAGATTACAGAGGTGCAGCACCGATAAATTATGCCGTTATCAATGGCGAAACAAAATCTGGTGTCACTACATTTTTCATCAATGAAAAAATAGACGAAGGGAATATTCTCCTCCAAGCAGAAACCGAAATTTCTCCAGAAGACAATGCAGGAACACTCCATGACAGACTGATGGAGATAGGCGCGAAACTGGTGGTGGAAACTCTGAATGGTCTTGCGGAAGGGAAACTTACAGAAATTCCTCAAAATCAGAAAGAAAATCCTAAAACAGCCTATAAAATTTTCAAAGAAGATACTAAAATAGACTGGGAAAAAGAGGTGGAAGTTATTCATAACTTTATCCGTGGAATGTCGCCGTATCCTGCTGCTTTTACTATTTTGGAAGTGGGTGGCGAGCAGAAAATATTAAAGATTTTTAAAGGAAAATTCCAAAAAATAGAACATTCTAAAGAGCATGGCGAGATAGAAATTTCTAAAAATGAATTTAAAATCTATGCTAAAAATGGAGTTTATTTCCCAGAAGAATTACAACTGGAAGGAAAAAAACGAATGAATTTAAAGGATTTTCTAAATGGATTTCATAGTTTTGACGGATTAAAATTGATTAAATAAATTTTTGTTATGTATAAAAGTGTTATAAAGGGAATAGGTCATTATGTTCCAGATAATGTGGTGACTAATGATGATTTAGCTAAGATAATGGATACCAATGATGAGTGGATAACGGAGCGTACAGGTATCAAGGAAAGAAGACACAGAACGAGCAAATTTGACAGCCAAGAAACTACAAGTTTCTATGGTTTTAAAGCTTCTGAAAAAGCACTGGAGTCAGCTGGTCTGACAGCGAAAGATATTGATTATATTATTTTTGCGACACTTAGTCCAGATTATTATTTCCCTGGGTGTGGCGTAGTTTTGCAGGAAATGCTGGGCTGTGATACCGTGGGTGCGCTGGATGTGAGAAACCAATGTTCAGGATTTGTTTACGCACTGAGTGTTGCAGATGCTTTCATCAAAGCGGGTCAGTATAAAAATATTCTGGTTGTAGGTGCTGAAATTCAGTCAGTTGCATTGGATATGACAGATAGAGGAAGAGGCGTTTCAGTGATTTTTGGTGATGGGGCAGGAGCAGTAGTGCTTTCGGCTTCTGAAGATGCTGGCGTTCAGGGGATTTTGTCTTATAATATGCATTCCGAAGGGAAATATGCAGAGGAGCTGATGATAAAATTGCCAGGGACTAATTTGGGCTGGACAGACAGACTTCTTACAGAGCCAGAAAACATAAAGCCAGAAGAAATATATCCATATATGAATGGGAATTTTGTTTTCAAACAGGCGGTTACCCGTTTCCCAGAGACTATTATAGAATCATTGAAAAAAGCAGGTAAAAGCGTAGAGGATTTGGATATGCTTATTCCGCATCAGGCGAATATCAGAATTTCTCAGTATGTTCAGCAGCTGATGGGGCTTCCTGATGAAAAAGTATTTAATAATATCCAAAAATACGGTAACACCACTGCGGCTTCTATTCCTATCGCACTGAGCGAAGCAATAGCAGAAGGAAAAGTGAAGAGAGGCGATTTAGTTTGTTTGGCTGCCTTTGGAAGTGGATTTACTTGGGGAAGTGTGTTATTTGAATACTAATTTAGATTAGTATAAAAACAAAAACCAGCTCGATTTTGAGGCTGGTTTTTTATTTTGAAAAGATTTTTAATCTTCGTATTGTTCCAGAAAATAGGAAAAAGAAAAGTCAGGAACTTCCTCCACTAGGTCTTCTAAAGTCACCAAAATGTCTTCGAAAATTTCTAACTGCTCCACAGTCATATTTACAAATTCTATATGTAAAGGCATTTCCAAATCGCCAGAAATACAGTCATAAAGAGCATCTAGATTGTCTCCAAAATACTCAGGAAGTTCTATTTTTTCTTTCAGCTGGGCGTAGAAATCCTCCATATCGCCGATTTCTGAAAAATCAATGTATATCGTGTTCATTATCAGTTAATTATTTTATTGTTTTTCAAAACTTTTATAGTGGTTTTTAGTGAGCCACACTTCTCCATCTTTGTTGAAAACTATTCGTTCTGCATTTCTTCTACCACAGCGGTAGTTTATATCAGCTTCGTAGTATTTCCCATGGTCGGGAAGTTTTTTCTCTCGGTTGCTGAAGCGGTCTCCACCGATAGCCCTGTTGGGAAGCACTTCGCAGAGATTTCCTTCGGATGGTCTCCAGCCCTGTCTTTTGGCTTCTCCTTTGGTGATGTAGTATTCAGGGAGTTTTTTGTGTTTTTTGACATAGTTGATTACGATGGTTTCATCGGTAAGTTTTTCTATGTAGTTTTTCCCTCTTTGGTCTGCGATGCCGTATGGGTCTTTTGTCTTGGATGAATCTTTTTTATATTGATAACCAACAATGTCTGGAGTGTCAAAATCGGATTTTTTCTTTAAACTAGGAAGAAAATCACACAAAGCTACACAAAAAATAGCTCCAAAAATTACACTCAAATAGATTTGTTTTTTTGTCATTTTATATGATTTGAAAAGGCAAATTTATTCAAAATAAATGTATTTTTACACTTGCATTTTGCTTTTATCAAAATGTTGGGTATTTTTTAATGAAAAAATAATCAAAATATATGAACAAAACACGATTAGACTTTCAAAAACAAACATTGGAATATTTTATCGATGTCCGAAATATAAAGACAGAAACAGCTTTTTTACAAAAAATGAATGAGGTTTTTCAGTTTCCAAGTTATTTTTGGATGAGCTTAGACTCTATGGATGACTGCATGATGTCTTTGGAATGGATAGAAGAGCCACATATCATCATTCATGTGGTTCATCTTGAGAAATTGAAACAAAATTGTTTTAAACTTTATGAAATAATACAAGACACTTTCCATACTTATAAAAACTATTGGCAGGACAAAACAAGTGAAAAACAGGTGGAAATTTATCTTTAAAGAACAGAATTTCGTGAAAAGATAAGTTTCGTTAAAATTAAGAAAAATATTATCAAAAATAGGTGAAAATATTCTGCCATAGTAGAGAAATAAAATTGTAAATTTGTTCCATAAAAAACAATCTATCATGCCAAAAATATCACAAAGAGCAGAAAAAATGCCTGCTTCACCAATCAGAAAACTTGTTCCGTATGCATTACAAGCGAAACAAAAAGGAGTAAAAGTCTATCACCTCAATATCGGACAGCCAGATATAGAAACGCCACAAACAGCTTTGGAGGAGTTGAAACATATTGATTTAAAAGTGCTGGAATACTCTCTTTCTGAGGGAAATATAGAGTACAGAAAGGCTTTGGAGACTTATTACCACTCGCTTGGTTTTACAGATTTGACAACGGATAATTTTATCGTGACTAATGGTGGTTCAGAAGCGCTGAGCATCGCACTTTCTACGCTCTGTGATGATGGTGATGAGATAATTATCCCAGAACCATACTACGCGAATTACAATGGATTTTCTAATCATATCAATGTAAAAGTAGTAGCAGTTCCATCTTCTATCAAGACTGGTTTTGCCCTGCCGTCTATGGAAGAATTTGAGAAAAAAATTACTCCAAAAACCAGAGCTATTCTCATCTGTAACCCAGGGAATCCTACGGGCTACCTTTATACAAGGGAAGAATTACAGAAACTGGCTCAGATAGCTCTGAAACATGATATCGTCATCATCGCAGATGAGGTGTATCGTGAGTATGTGTATGATGGAGCAAAGCAGGTTTCTATGCTGGAATTCCCAGAAATAGCAGAAAACTGCATCATCATAGATTCTGAATCCAAGAGATATTCCATGTGTGGAGTTCGTATCGGATTTATGGTTACTCGTTCTAAACTGATTTGTGCGGCTGCGATGAAATTTGCACAAGCTAGACTAAGCCCAGTTCTTTTAGGGCAAATAATAGCTGCAAAAGCCCACGAAAACGACAAAAAATATATAGAAAGCGTTCGCGAAGAATACACTAAACGAAGAAATCTGTTAGTAAAATTACTAAACGAAATTCCAGGTATAATCTGCCCAACTCCAAAGGGTGCTTTCTACTGCGTGGCAGAACTTCCGATAGATGATGCAGAGAAATTTGCACAGTGGCTTTTGGAAGAGTATTCTCTTGATAATGAAACTGTTATGGTAGCACCTGCGGGAGGCTTCTATTCTAATCCAGAGCTTGGAAAAAGACAGATAAGAATAGCCTATGTGTTGAAAGAAGAAGACCTGAGAAGAAGTGTAGAACTGCTGAAAGATGCTCTTCAAAAATACAATGCACGATAATATGCAGATTTTAGAAAATGTTTCCCTGAAGCCCTACAATACTTTCGGTGTGGAGGCTTCTTCGCGGTATTTTGCTGAGGTTTCTATAGAGTCAGAATTATTAAATTTACTAAAAAATCCTAAATTTAAAGAAACACCTCTTTTGTTTTTAGGAGGAGGAAGTAATTTGTTTTTCACGAAGGATTTTGAAGGACTTGCCATTAAAATAAATTTAAAGGGAATTTCCGAAGAAATTATCAGTGATAATGAAGTTTTGGTATCTGCTCAAGCGGGAGAAAACTGGCATCAGTTCGTTCAGTATTGTTTGGATAAAAACTATGGAGGATTGGAGAATTTGTCGCTGATTCCAGGGAATGCAGGGACTTGTCCTATCCAGAATATCGGAGCATATGGTGTAGAAATAAAAGATAGTTTCGAATCTTGTAAAGTGCTTAATCTGAGTACTTTGGAGATTGAGTTTTTTGATAAGAAAAAATGCCAGTTCGGATACAGAGATTCTTTTTTTAAGAGAGAAGGAAAAGGTAAATATGTTATTCTGGAAGTTACATTTAGACTGACAAGAAAGGAGCATGTTTTGAAGGTGGAGTATGGAGCTATCCAGTCAGAATTGGAGAAAATGGAAATAAAAAATCCAACGATTCAGGATGTTTCTCAGGCAGTTATTCATATTCGGCAGAGCAAACTTCCAGACCCTAAAAAAGTAGGAAATGCAGGAAGTTTTTTCAAAAATCCTGTGGTTTCTGATGAGTATTTTGATAAGCTGAAAACTCAGTTTACAGATATTCAGGGATATAAAACGGAAGAAGGCGTGAAAATCCCAGCAGGATGGCTTATAGAGCAATGCGGCTGGAAGGGTAAACAAATAGGAAATGTGGCAACTCACGCCCTGCAATCCCTTGTAATAGTGAATATTACAGGAAATGCGAATGGACAGGAGATTTTTGATTTTTCTCAAAAAATTATTGATTCTGTGGAAGAAAAATTTGGAGTAAAATTAGAAAGAGAGGTCAATGTATTGTAAAATAAACTATATTTGAATAAAAAAATAAAGAATGGATATTCAGGAAATTTTAAATCAAGGAAACTATCATTTGATAGATGTGCGTGAGCCAGAGGAGCTTATAGCAAATGGAGCGATAGAAGGCGCTGAAAATATTCCGCTGGGCGAGGTGGAAAATCATGCAGATGAAATTGCGAAATTGGATGGAAATGTGATTTTTTTCTGCCGAAGCGGAAACCGAAGCGGAAAGGCTACGGAAGCGTTTAAACAGAGAGGATTTACCAATGTCTATAACGGCGGCGGCTACGAGGAATTATCTAAATTGTTATAATTCTTAAAAAAATAAAAAACTTACCCAAATTTAGGGTAAGTTTTTGTTTATCAGTAAGTTTAGTTTATTACAGAAACTCCTTTTTCTAAAAGTTCAAAAACAGTGTTTTTGGCATCATCAGGGTGGAGGTTCACGGCTTTAGTTCCTTTAAAATGAAGAACGACCTTAAACCCTTCCAAAACAGCATCAATGCAGGTGTATTTCACACAATAATCTAGTGCTAGCCCTACGATTTCCACGGTTTCTATGTTTTTGGATTTCAGATAATTAGAAAGTCCAGTGTCGATTAGTTTTTGATTGTCAAAAAACGCGCTGTAGCTGTCTATTTCAGGATTCATTCCTTTTTTAATGATGTATGTAGCTTTATTTTGTTCTAAATCAGGATGAAATTCTACTCCCGAAGTTCCCTGCACACAGTGGACAGGCCACATTGTCTGCGAAATGCCGTTTAGCTGGATGATTTCGCCAACGGATTTCCCATTATTGACTGCAAAACTTTTGTGTTCTGCAGGATGAAAATCTTGGGTAAGGATGATTTCATCATAGTTGTTAGTTTTCATCAGGTGGTTGATGTAAGGGATGATTTTTTCTCCATCGGCAACTTCTAAGCTGCCACCTTTACAAAAATCATTTTGGATGTCCACTATAATCAATGCTTTTTTCATTTTAAATTCAATTTATTTTCAATATTACTAAATTATTGATAATTTAGCAAAAATTTTTGATTTATGGGATTAATGGATTTTTGGAAAAAACTAGTAAAAGCGTATAAAGATAGCCAGATTTGGAATAAAATAGAGACCAGTGAGGACTTGAAACAGGCTTATAAAGATTCTTATGAGAAGCCTGTAGCTCTTTTGACCTGTGCGACGATGCATTTTAGAAGTGATTATATGATGGGGGATTTTGAAAAACAGGCAAGAAGAATGGATTTGTCCAGAGTGAAATTTTATAAATTGAACTACACTGGAAATTCCAATCTAAAACAAGAACTGAGCGAGGATTTGGGAGTTATGATAGAAGCGGCTACCTTTTTGCTTTTTCGTGATGGACAGGTTATTTTCAAAAGACACGAAGAGCTGGTGGATATGGAAAGACTCATGAAAAAGTTGTTCGAAGAATAGAAATGTTTGATGAGTATCTTCTAAATACACTAGGTGTTTCGCCCTCATCTATTGAGGGATACAAGAAATACATAAAATCTCTCAAAGTGGAAAAAGGGCAGTTTCTGTTGAGGGAAGGGGAAGTGTGTAGAAATACTTTTTTCGTGGAGAAAGGGCTTCTTCGTTTATACTCTATCAGTAAGGCGGGTAAGGAACATATTATCCAGTTTGCGCCTGAAAATCATCTAATTGCAGACAGGAGTAGTCTATTTTTTGGTGAAAGTTCAGATTATTTTATCGATGCGATAGAGGACAGTGAAATCATATCTTTAAGTTCTGATTTTTATGAATATATGAGTCAAAATAACCCTGAAACAGGTGTGAAACAGATTTTACTTCTACATAATCACGCCAGACAATTACAAAAAAGAGTAAATCTTCTGCTTGGGGCGAATGCAGAGGATCGGTATTTGGATTTTATAAAGGTTTATCCTAATGTTTTCAGGAGAGTTCCGCAGTGGATGGTGGCTTCGTTTTTAGGAATTACGCCAGAGAGTCTGAGCCGAGTGAGAAAAGAAATCGCAAATAAAGAGAGAAAAAATGATTAAATTTTATAAATATCAAGGGACTGGAAATGATTTCATTATGATAGATAATAGAAATCGGTCTTTTCCTAAAAATGATGTAGATTTAGTAAAAAAAATGTGCGACCGCCGTTTCGGAATTGGTGCAGATGGATTGATTTTATTGGAAAATCACGAAAGTCTTGATTTTCAGATGGTTTATTATAATTCGGATGGGAACGAAAGCACAATGTGCGGCAATGGAGGGCGCTGTATTGTGGCTTTTGCGCATTTTTTGAATGTTTTTGAAAATAAAGCTAAATTTAATGCAATAGATGGGCTTCACGAGGCTGAAATCAATGGAAATGTAGTGAAGCTAAAAATGATAGATGTTCCAGAAATTGCTAAAATAGGTACTGATTATCAATTAAATACAGGTTCTCCGCATTTTGTGAGATATGTGGAAAATGTGCAGAATCTGGATGTTTATAAAAATGGATACGAAATCAGAAATTCTGAGCCTTATAAAAGAGAAGGAATAAATGTGAATTTTGTTTCTAAAATATATGACAATGAGGTGTTTGTGAGAACTTATGAACGAGGCGTAGAGGATGAAACATACAGCTGCGGAACGGGAGTAACGGCGAGCTGTCTTACATTTATGAATGAATTTGGAGGAGGAGAGGTTTCTGTGAAGACACTTGGTGGAAATCTGAAAGTTTATGCAGAAAAGCACGAGGCTGGATTTAGAAATATTTGGCTGGAAGGTCCTGCGGAATATGTTTTTGAGGGTGTTTTCAAATAAGATTAAAAAATGAAAAAAGTAATTATAGTTTTTTTAGGATTGCTCCTAATCGGTGGAGGATTTTTTGGATATACTTTATATAAAAAGTATAAAGGAAATAATGTCAAAAAATCTGGATATTTTCTAGTGCCGAAGGATGCGAGTTTAGACCAAGTTTTGGATAGTCTAAAACCATATATAGCAGATATGGAGGCTTTCCGAGATGTAGCGGAGTCTAAGCATTTGGGGAAATTTCTCAGAGCTGGAAGATATAGAGTAAAGGAAGGGGATGATAATACGAAGTTGGTCAATATGCTGAAAGCAGGGCTGCAGACAGAGGATACTTTTAGAATAAAGGATTTTGATGATGTTTATCAGATGATAGGGCGTGTGGCGAGGAAAACGCAGGAGGATTCTTTGGGGTTTGTGACTGTGTTTGATAGAATCGCTCAGGAAAAAGGACTAAGCTCGGCAGAAGATTTGAAAATATATTTCTTTTCGGATACTTATCAGTTTTATTGGACAGTGACGCCAGAGGAGTTTTTCAAAAAATTTGAAAAAGATTACAATGAATTTTGGACAGAGGAGAGAAAAGCCAAAGAGCAGAAACTGGGGCTGACAAGAGAGCAAATCTATGCGCTTGCTTCCATTGTTCAGAAAGAATCGGGAGGGAAAGAAGATGAGCAGAAAACCATAGCGGGGCTTTATCTAAACCGCTATGAAAAGGGAATGAAACTTCAGTCTGACCCTACGGTGATTTATGCGATTAACAAAGAGCATAATTTTACTAAACAAATAAAGAGAATTTACAATAAAGACCTAAGACATCCATCGCCGTATAATACCTACGCGAATGCAGGAATTCCGCCAGGCCCTATCTGTATGGTGAATAAGGCAGCGGTGGATAATGTGTTGAATGCCGAAAAAAATAATTATATCTTCATGTGTGCAGACCCTGAAAAATTGGGTTATCATAAATTCACGGATTCTGATATAGAACATGCGAAAAATGCAAAAGCATATCATGAATGGTTGAATAAAAATAAAATAAAATAAAAAATAGTGTAAAATCAATAATTTTTGTAATTTTACACCCAATAATAGAAAACTTTAAAATTTGTATATTATGAGAAGAAATGTACTAGTTGCTTTACTCTTAGGGAGTTTACTAAATGCTCAGCAGGGTAATGACAAGCTAAAGAAGGAAATGGATGAGAGAAGAAAGCAATTGTTTAAACAATTTGAGTTCTACGCTCAGAAGGAGGTTTATAGAAATAATTCTACTGAAAATCCAAAATCAGAAAGTGTCATTAAACAAGACCTAAAGAAAGAAAGAGAGACTATTTCTTTTTTCTTTGGGGGAATTCCATATTTTCTAAAATCTTATGACACAGACCAAATTAAAAACTCTAATGTAGATGCTATTCAAGAAGGGACTATAGATGGACTTACAGGAAGTTTTAATGGAGAAGGGATGAAAGTGTCTGTTTTTGATGGTGGGCGTGTTTATGCCGAGCATTCAGACTTTGGAAGCAGTGCTAGAATAACTAATAAAGAGGCTGATACAGTACCTTACAGTAGTCATGCTACAGGAGTAACTGGAATGATGGGAAGTAAAGGTCAAAGCCTAAATGTGACTTCACGAAAAAAAGATGGAAGTCCTATTAGAGTTGTGATGAATACCAAAGGAATGATGCCAGAGGCTGTTTTTGATAGTTATTATTTTGGGAATTCTACTCTTGATGGGGAGACTGAAGAAAAAGATATTTCAGCTAAAATAAGAGATAGTAAACCTGCTCTATCTAACCACTCTTATGGTAATGTTATAGGATGGAATTTAAATAACGGCTCTATGGGAGTTGCTTGGTATTGGAGTGGTTCGTATGTTCCAGCAACTGGGCAATCATTCGATTTAAATGGGACATACTATAATAGAGACAAAGAGTTGGATGATATAGTATACAATAATCCTTATATGGTGGTTGTGAAATCTGCAGGAAATTCCTATGGAGATGGACCTGCATCAACTCCAATGTATCCTGCTTATTATAGAAAATCTGATGGAACTTGGGGGCAGTTTTCATCTACAGATGCAGCTCCTCAGGATAATTGTGCGGCTGAATATGACTGTATCCCAACAGGAGCTGTTGCTAAGAATATTATCACAGTAGGGGCTACTGAGAAAATCAGAACTGCCGAAGAAGGGTTTGATGGAAGATATACTCAGGTGTCAGATGTGGTTAAGGCTGATTATAGTAGTGCTGGGCCTCGTGATGATGGTGCTATCAAGCCAGACATTGCAGGGGTGGGAAGTACAGTGTTATATCCTTCTACATCTGCTGCAGGATCAACTACTTATGGTATAGGAAATGGAACATCTTATTCTGCTCCACAGGTTACAGGGATTTTAGGGCTTTGGAATCAGATTTATCAGTCGTTTTTTGCGGGGCAAAAGCTCAATGCAGCGTCAGCTAAAAACCTTCTTATCCATACAGCACAGGAGGCAGGAAATGTAGGGCCAGATGTTTGGTATGGATGGGGATTTGTAGATGCTAAGAAGGGAGCAGAACTATTGGTTCAGAAAAAACAAAATAAAGTTATCTTTGAAGATAAAGAACTCAAAAACGCTAAAAAGAATGAATTTTTGGTGAAAACAGATGGTTCACAACCACTTAAAGCAACTATTGTTTGGACAGATCCATCTAATAAGAATTCTAACTATAACACATATAGTGAAGCTTATAATGATAGAACATCTAAGTTGGTGAATGATTTAGACCTAAGAGTAACTAATGTTCAGACCAATGAAGTTTATTATCCATGGAAACTAGATGTAACTGCTCCGCGTAACCCAGCGATAAAAGGAGATAATACGGTGGACAATGTGGAGCAGGTTCTTATAGACCAGCCAGCAGCAGGAATTTACAAAATAGAAGTGTCTAATAAAGGAACTTTGGTGAATAATGATGGAGCAAATACAGAAAAGCAAGTTTACTCTATGATAGTAACGGGTTATACCGAGATTCCAACTCCAGAGGTGATACCAGCAGAGGCTTCTCCTACATTATTGGTGGATGGGAATAATAAGGTAAATGTGAAATTTGTAGAAAATATTAATTATATCAAGATTTTTGATATGTCAGGAAGACTCATCAGAAGTATAGCTCCTAGTAGCGTGCAGACTTATGATGTAGATTTTTCTGGATTACCAGCAGGAATATATGTCCTAACGGCATCTTCTGCAAATCATAAACTGAGTAAGAAAATCAGAAAGCAATAAATTAAAAAAAGAACTCTTAAAAATAAGGGTTCTTTTTTGTTGTTAGGATAATAAAAAAATATTTTCTTTGTATTTTAAATTTAAAAACTTAAATACTACATTTTCAGTGAATTTATAGATTTAATGAAATAAATATAAGTTCGTTGGTTAAAAGAAGAACATATTAAAAAATAAATATATGAAAAAACACTTTATTTTATTAGGGGTGCTGGCTATGGGGTTAGCATATTCCCAAACAGGAAAAGTAGGGATAAATACGAATAGTCCTGAAGCAACCTTGGATATAAGACCAAATGCAGCAAATTCGGTGGTAGGAGCAACTACTAATGAAGGGATGCTTGTTCCTAGATTAAGCAAAGCGAGATTGAATTCAATCGCTGCTGCTAATTTGAAAGAATCTACATTGGTGTATGTGTCTGATTTTTCAGGAGCTACTACATCTACTACAACTAATGTAACTTCTAAAGGTTTTTATTATTACAGCACTGCAACTAGTAAATGGGTGAAAATAGCAGAAGGAGTTATGCAGGAGCAAGACCTTAGATTAGTGGGAACTAATAGCCACATTACACAGGATGCTGGTGTAGGAGGAAATGGTAGTGGAGTAGGAACAGGTCCACATAATATAGGTATAGGGAAAGATGCTCTATTTTCTAATACAAGTGGTTCTCACAATATAGCTGTAGGACTAGATGCTTTGCGTTCTAATACTACTGGGGTTAATAATGTGGCAGTGGGTATAGGATCTTTGCGCTCTAATGGACAAGGAAGAGGAAATGTAGGTGTAGGTGCTAATACATTGTATTCTAACACAGGAGGTATGTATAATGTGGCTGTTGGGGAAAATTCTTTGTATCATACTGTTTCTGGTATCGGAAATGTGGCTGTTGGTACAGATGCTCTTTTTAGAAATACAACAGGAGCTAATAACACAGCAGTTGGTTATACTACTCTATATAATAATACCACAGGAGCAAGCAATATAGCTAATGGTTTTGCAGCTTTGTATAGTAATACTACGGGAGATCGTAATATGGCGCTGGGACATCATGCTTTGTATAGTAATACAAGCGGTTCTAATAACATGGCTTTTGGTACGGAAGCTTTAAAAGCAAATACGATAGGGGCAAATAATATCGCATTAGGAACTTCTTCTCTTACATCTAATATTGGAGGTAATTTTAATATTGGTATTGGTCAAAAATCATTGATGACAAATACAGTGGGAGAAAGTAACATAGGTATAGGTTCTCAGGCATTGCAGAATAATATTTCAGGAAGTTATAATGTGGGACTTGGGTTTGATGCTCTTCGTTTCAATACTGCGGGAAATCATAATGTGGGGCTTGGGTTGTATGCTCTTAGCAAAAATACAGTAGGGATGAGTAATGTAGGATTGGGACATTCTGCTCTTTCTAATAACACTATAGGAAGTCATAATGTGGGGCTAGGAACTAATGCACTTACTAAAAATACTACAGGAAACTATAATGTAGGTATAGGAAACGCTACATTAACGAATAATGCTGCAGGGATGGCGAATGTGGCTATAGGAAACCTTTCTTTGGTTTCTAATAATGGCGGAAATTATAATGTGGCTGTTGGAAATGAAGCTTTAGGATCAAATACTTCAGGGGCATATAATATCGCATTAGGGACAAGTACATTAACAAGCAATACTACAGGGCAACATAATAATGCTCAAGGTTTAAATGCACTACAAAGTAACACAGTAGGAAATAATAACATCGCTCTTGGTAATGGATCTGGTGGATGGGTAAAAGGACATAATAATATCCATATAGGTAGTGCTAATTTCCAATCTATATCTACAGGAGAACTAGATAATGTGATAGCAATAGGAAATGGAATAGGTTCTGGTGCACTTACAACTGCTAATTCAAATGATAATACCATTATCTTAGGACATCAGAATGGACATAGTTTTAGTCCTAATGTGGGGATTGGTACATATAAACCAGATTCTAAAGTTCATATTGTAACTAATGGACCAAACGCTATCAAGATACAAGATACCAACCAAGGAGTGGGTAAAGTCCTTACCAGTGATGCTAATGGGGTAGGAACATGGAAAGAACCAGCGCCGCCAATTGCTGACTTTACAAGACAATATGCTCGTACAACAGTTAATTATGACCTGCAACCAGCTACGACTCAACCAATACCTGGAATCAATGATTTTATAGCACCTAAAACAGGTAAGTACTTAGTGTTATTCCACTCTTTCCTTCAGAATGCATGGGAAACAGGTACTAGAAACTTATACTTTATCATGCTCTTGAATGGTGCACCATGGATAGATGCTGATGAGACATATAGTTATGTAGAGACGGGACATTATTTTAACCAACATTATTCTAATATAATAGGTCTTACAGCAGGAGATACAGTTAGTTTTAGAGTAAATGCTAATAGAGGGAAGTTAAGATTCCAACCTACTTGGGCTCCAAGAAATAGGGTTGAAATAGTCTATTTAGGGCAATAATTTTTTAAAATTTCATATTTTACAAAAAAGAGATACTATATGTGTCTCTTTTTTTATGAAGTTTAGAGGATAAAAATTTTATCTTATTTATCCTAAGTATAAAATTTTCAGTGAATTTGATTATATTTGCAGACTTAAATAAAAATTATAATTCATAATGCAAGGAAAAGGTCTTATTACTATCATTGCTGTTGCCCTTGGGCTTATCTGTATTACAGAGCTTCTGCCGACTTGGTA
>JABCOA020000098.1 GCA_013333875.2 Flavobacteriaceae bacterium
GGTTTACAAAGGGCGTTCGCGCGACACCGCTTGGTTTGCTATGATAGATAAGGAATGGGAAGCTAACAAACGCGCTCTTGAGCAATGGCTTTCCCCTGAGAATTTCGACTCACAGGGTAAGCAACAGAAGTCTTTGAAGATGTTGAGAGAATTAGTAAATAGATGAAGTTAAAAAGTAAGAAGAATATACAAATCTTAGGCACTTGGAAGTTTACCCTTCTTTAGATGCCTTATTCACAGAAGAACAACATTGGATTATGACATATTTTGTTGTGCTTATTAGTATTGATTTGGTAGAATTAAACAAAGAATGTATAGGTCAAACCTTATAAGATTATGGGGTGATTACTATTTTATCAATCTGTAGACTAAATAGGGTAGTATTGTTGATTCAGATTGTTAATGAGTTGTTTTTATAGTTTCAAAAAAGTATTAAATCTGTGCGATTTTAAATATCATTACTAATTGTATTTCACCACTTTCGCAGGAGAAATTCTACTGATGAGGTAGCTGGGTACTATTAGCGATATGGCAGAAACTACCAATATTCCCAGTGAAAGGGCAAGAATGTAGCCTAAATTCAAATCCACTGGCACGGTGCTGATATAGTATTCTTTTGGGTTGAGTTTAATGACACCAAAATATTTCTGTATCAATAGTAATCCTATGCCGATAAGATTTCCTACAATCAGCCCAGGGATGATGATGAGCAGGGTGTAGTTGATGAATATCGCACGAATCTGGTTGTTGTCCGCGCCTAAGGTTTTCAGCACACCGATGGAGTTGGTTCTTTCAATAATCAAAATCAGCAGCACCATGATGATGTTGATAACCACTACTACCAGCATAATGCCCAATATTACAGAGATATTCGTATCAAAAATCTCTATCCATTGTAGGATTTGAGGGTATTTGTCAGTAGTTTTTTCTGTATAGTTCTTGTAGCCGATGATTTTTTCTACTTGTGGGAAAACAACATCAGTTTTATCAAAATCTTTTAGGAAAATATCCACGCCGCCGATGTCGGTTTTTCCCATATTCTGGATTTTGCGGACATGGTTGATGTCACCGATGACGAATAATTCATCGATAAGTTTGATATCAGTGTTGTAGATAGCTTTTACTACGAATTTTCTGTAAATCGGTTTTTGGTCTTCTTTGGAGAAAACAGCCGTGATGCTGTCATTTACTTTCAGATGCAGGCCTTTGGCAATTTGCTCAGAAAGCATGATGTCATTATTGTATCCTTTTTCTGTATAATCAGGGATTTCTCCCGAGGTGATGAATTTTTGGAAACGATTTTTGTCAAAATCCTTGCCCACGCCTTTTAGGATAATTCCAGCAAAATTCTCTTTGGTTCTGAGGATTCCGCTGAGAGAGGCGTAGGATTGTGCCGTTTCTACTTCAGGTATTTTTTTTAGTTCCTTTATATCAAAATTTTCTTGGTCTAAAACCGAAGAATTATAGGAAGCGTTTGATTTCGTGGATTTTATGGAAATATGTCCGCTGAAATCGCCCATCTTGTTTTTGATGGCTTTTTTAGAGCCGAGTCCTGTGGATATGGTAATCAGTGAAACCACTATCCCTAGGGCAACGGACAGCCTTCCGATGAAAATAATTATGCGTGAAAGATTATTTTTATTATCTTTGGAGAACGCAATTTTTTCAGAAAAATAAATAGGAAACTTCAAAATAATGAATTTAAGAGCCAAAAGTAAAAATTTTGTATTGATTATACTAATGCTTTTTGTAAATAATCAATTTTTTCATGCACAAAAATCTAAAAACTCAGAAAATGAGGAGTTTGTAACAGGCGCAGACCAGCCAGAAAAATACCTGCCGCTGCTAAAAGGGAAATCCGTAGGAGTGGTGACCAATCAGACAGGGCTGGTGACTATCAATAAGAAAAAACAAAGCATCGTAGACTTTTTGAAAGAAAATGGAGTAGCCGTAAAAAGGGTTTTTGCTCCTGAACACGGTTTTCGTGGAGTGGCAGATGCTGGAGAAGTGGTGAAAAATGGAGTGGATACCAAGACAGGCATTCCGATAGTTTCGCTTTATGCAAATACCAAAAAACCTACGCCAGCCCATATGAAGGATTTGGATGTTATCTTGTTTGATATTCAGGATGTGGGAGTTAGGTTTTATACCTATATATCTACGCTTGCCTATGTAATGGAGGCGGGAGCAGAAAACGGCGTGGAAATCATCGTTTTGGATAGACCCAATCCGCATGATGGCTATACAGACGGGCCAGTGCTGAGAAAAGAATGGACTTCTTTTGTGGGGCTTCATCCAGTGCCTGTGGTCTACGGACTTACCATAGGAGAGTATGGAAAAATGGTAAACGGCGAAAAATGGCTTAAAAATAAAGTTCAGGCAAAATATACACTCATAAAAATGAAAGGCTATCACAAGAAAAACCGCTATCCGCTTTTGGAGAAGCCATCGCCTAACCTGCCGAATGACAAAGCGATAAATCTTTATCCAAGTTTGTGCTTCTTCGAAGGAACCGAAGTTTCCGTAGGGCGTGGGACAGATATTCCTTTCCAAATCTACGGTTCGCCTTGGATTAAGAATATGAAATATGAATTCACTCCGAAGCCAAGTTTTGGTTCTAAAAATCCGTTCTTAAATGGTCAGCTGTGCTATGGAGAGGATTTGAGAAATTATGACAAAGACCTGCGCGAGCTTAGTTTGGAATGGGTGATAAAGGCTTATAAAAACTATAAAAATCCACAAAAATTGTTTTTCCTAAAAGATGCAAAGGGCAAATATTGGTTTGATACCTTGGCGGGAACGGATGAACTCAGAAAGCAGATAATAGCAGGGAAATCTGAAGCTGAAATCCGACAAACATGGCAGAAAGGACTTTCTGATTTTGAAAAGATAAGAACTAAATATGTAGTGTATCAAGATTAGGAACGGATGTTTTTGGATGTATTATTCCCGAATCGCTGCCTAAACTGTGATGAAATCATTCCCAAAGATGAAATTGTCTGCGTGAAATGTTTGGATAAAATACATTTCACGCATTGGGATTTTGGAGAAAATCTTCTGAAAAGAAAGGCAGAAAGCCTGTTTCCTTTGGAGGCGGCTTATGCCCTTATGTATTTCGATAAAAAGGGACTTTCTCGGGAACTCATCCACCAGCTGAAATACCGAAATCAGGAAAAAATTGGCGGAATTTTAGCGAAATGGGTAGTGGAAAATCTTAGTTTTAAAGGAGAAAAACCAGATTTGCTGGTCAGCGTTCCACTTCACCCAAAGAAACTTAAAGAACGAGGGTACAATCAGTTACATCTTTTTACGGAGGTTTTGTCCTCTGAATATGGGATTCCGTTTGACCATGATTTACTTAAAAGAAATAGCCACAGCAAAGCCCAAGCTCAAAAAGACAAATCCCACAGAGAAGAAACTAAATATGATTTTTCTCTCACGAAAGAAATTGAAAATCAACACATTCTATTGATAGATGATGTGTTTACCACAGGGAACACGATGAGTGCCATCGCTTGGGAATTCCTTAAAAATAAGAAAAATAAGGTAAGTATATTAGTGATGGCTATTGATTGTTAATCAATAAGTCATTCAAAAGAAATTAACTTTTTCTCTTCATCAGAAATTCCTTTTAATCTGAGAGTTACATGTACAGAATTAAATGCCATTTCGCCATATTCTATATAAACATCTCCATTAAAAGAATTTGGATTAAATTGCTTATAATCAGTAATTGTAGCAAAAGGAAAAAACTGGCGATAAATATCTCCTTTTTTTGTAATAATAATGATGGTAGTGTATATTTTTTGTTTAAAAAATGAAAAATGTCCAGCGATTAAGAAAGCATTTTCAAAGAAAAACAAGTCTGCTTTTGTAAAATTATAACCTTTAATGTTATTCTTATTAAAAGTAGCCATACAAGCACTACATTTTATATTTTCTTTTTTTAGAAGGAGTTTGTAGGGAATAGAATCAATATTTTTAAGGTTATATTTAATGTTTTTTGATTTAGAAATCGAAACATGTATTATGATTATAATGAATAGTAAAAATAAAAATATTGCAGGCATAATTTAATTTTTTCAAAATTAAAGACTTTTGACTAAATCTTCAATAAATTTTTCTAAAGGTTTTGGGAAAGATTTTTGGTCAAAATCTTTTAAATCTAATATTTCTAAATCGTTTTCTTTTCTGAAAGTTTGGAATAAAGCGCTGTCACTCAGTGTGATGCTGTAAATCTTGATGCTGAGGTTTTTGTGGGTCAGTTTGTGGGAAATTTCTTCTTCTTTTATGATGAATTTTTCTAAAAATTCATTGATTTTATCAGGGAAATCGTAGAGTTTTTTCCAAATAGAGCTGTCATCCCGCTGTTTGATAAGAAAAGAATTTTCGTATCGGACAAAATAATAGATGAGGTTCATTTCTTCGGGCTTGATTTTCTTTGTTTTTACAGGAAAATCGGCAGTTTTTCCGAGCTGAAAAGCCAAACAATCTGCATGAACAGGGCAGATGCCACAAGAAGGGTTTTTAGGTTTGCAGATATTTGCTCCCAAATCCATTATTGCTTGATTAAAATCGCCAAAATCTCTGTCAGGCATTATCAAAAGGGCTAATTCCGAGAAATAATCGTGGGCTTTTGTCTTTGAAATATCAAAATCATCAGCGAAAATTCTGGATAAAACACGGTAAAAATTGCCATCCACGGCAGGTCTTTTTTCGTTGAAACAAATGCTGGAAATGGCAGCAGCGGTGTATTTTCCGATGCCTTTTAGTTTTAAAATTTCGTGGTAGTTGTTTGGGAAAACGCCTTGATAATTCTGCATGATTTGCTGTGCGGCTTTGTGCAGATTAATCGCTCTGGAATAGTATCCCAGCCCTTTCCAGTAGAGGAGAACCTCGTCTATATCGGCTTTGGCGAGAGATTCTACATCTTTAAATCTATTGGTGAAATTGATATAATATTCCAATCCCTGTTCCACGCGGGTCTGTTGGAGAATAATCTCCGAAATCCACACATTATATGGATTTTGGGCGGTTCTCCATGGTAATATTCTTGCATTCTGGCTGTACCAGAGCAGTAATTTTTGACCAATGTAAAGAAAATCAGAATTTTGTTTAATTGTTTTCAAAATTTTTTATATATTTGCACACCAAAAATAAAAACAAAAAAGGAAATGACAAAGGCAGAATTAGTAAATGCAATTGCAAATAAGTTAGGAACTGAGAAAAATGAAACTCAGAGAATCATAGAGGCGTTTATGCAGGAGATAAGAACGACTATGTATAATGGTGATAATGTGTATCTTAGAGGTTTTGGATCTTTCATTATCAAAACAAGAGCAGCAAAAACAGGTAGAAATATCTCTAAAAATACTGCAATCCAGATTCCTGCGCATAATATACCAGCATTTAAGCCTTCTAAAACTTTCGTAGAAAAGGTAAAATCAAAAGTAAAAGTAAAATAAATATAATTCACTGAGTAATAACAGAATAAAAACATTAAAGCTATGCCAAGCGGAAAGAAAAGAAAGAGACATAAGGTGGCTACCCACAAGAGAAAAAAGAGAAGAAGACTAAACAGACATAAGAAGAAAAAATAGTCTTCAGTAGGAAAACATAAGAATATAGTTGGTGTTTTTATTTTTGAAAATGGAGCCGACTATATTTTTGTTTATTTAAGTAAAAGAAAAGTATTATTAGAAAGCCAAAAAAATGAAGAAAGAGTTAATTATATCTTATGAGGAAGAGGCTTCTAAAATTGCTCTAATAGAAGATGGAAGACTCTTCGAACTCCATACGGAGGAACAAGATAGTGAGTATGTAGTAGGGGATTTATTCGTTGGTAAAGTAAAAAAACTAGCACCGAACCTTAATGCAGCTTTTGTCAATATAGGCTCTGATAAGGATGCCTTTTTGCATTATCAGGATTTGGGGCCAGAGTTTAGAACTTACCAAAACCTATTAAAAGGGATTTTGAATAAAAAAATCCAATCACCAAGCCTAAAATCCTTCCCAATAGAGGAAGAGATAGATAAGAACGGAATGATAGACAAGGTCTTATCTGTGGGTGATGAAGTCCTGCTACAAATCACAAAAGAGCCTATTTCCACAAAAGGGGCAAGGGTATCTACACAAATCTCCTTGACAGGGAGGTATTTGGTTTTAATTCCTTTTGACCAAAAAATATCGGTATCGAAAAAAATAAAGGATAGCCAAGAAAAAACAAGGCTGAAAACTTTGATAGAAAGTATAAAGCCAGAAGGTTTTGGGGTGATTATCAGAACCGTAGCAGAAAATAAAAAGGTGGCTGAGCTTCATAATGACATGAACCAGCTGATAGAGAAATGGAATATTTGTTTCAGAAATATCCAAAAAAATAAAACACCTTGTAAAGTCCTTAGTGAGGAAGATAGGGCTTCTGCTATTTTGAGGGATAATTTTAACCAAGACTTTGTAAGTATCATTTGTGATGATGAACAAATGGTAAATGACATGCGCAATTACCTAGAAGTAATCGCTCCTGAAAGTAAAAATATAGTTCAGTATTATGATTCTCATATTCCTCTTTTGGAATATTATAATGTAGAAAAACAGCTGAAACAGTCTTTTGGGAAACATGTGAATATTCCAGGTTCCAAAGGAGCTTATCTAGTAATAGAGCACACGGAGGCTCTCCATGTCATAGATGTGAATTCGGGTAATAATATATCATTAGGAAATCAGGCTAATAAGAGCCATGCCCTAAATGTAAATAAAATCGCAGCAACAGAGATAGCCAGACAGCTTAGACTGCGAGATATGGGCGGGATAATAGTGGTGGATTTCATAGATATGAGCAATACCGAGCATCGTAAAGAACTTTATGACCATCTGAAAGAGGAGATGAAGAGAGATAAAGCAAGGCATAAAATCCTCCCTCCGAGTAAATTTGGTCTGATACAAATAACAAGACAAAGGGTTCGCCCAGAAAAAATAATAGATACCAAAGAAGAAAACCCTAACGAAATAGGCGAAATAAGTGCTCCGATAGTTATAGTAGAGCAGATGGAAGAAGCCATCAAAAACCACTTGATACATGAGAAAAGCAGATTGTATCTCCATGTTCATCCTTTTGTAGAAGCCTACCTTACCAAAGGAATTTTTACAAGCATCAGAATGAAATGGTTGTTTAGATACAATAAGTGGGTAACCATTATACCAAGAGACTCTTATAAATATTTAGAGTACAGATTGTATAATGAAGAGAAAAAAGAACTGATGAATCATTCTTATTAAAAATAAAAAAGCAATCCAAATTTGGATTGCTTTTTTATATACTACTATTAGAATTACTTAACATTAGGAACCATAACGGTGTATTCTTTATCTATTACAACATCGTTAGCATCTTGTAATTTTACTTTTGCAACTAGATTTCTTCCATCTATGACAGCAGAAGTAAGAACAAATCTAGGCTGTGTCAAATAAATATCAATATAGCCAACACTCTGTCCTGAAATGGTTCTGTATAAAGGACTTTGACCATCTATAGATAACTCTTTGCTAGGGTCTGATTTTAGAGATATGGAAATAAGTTTATGCCAATTATTCTGAAAGAAATTATTTAAATATGGAGTTAAATCCGTTTTATTAGGATGGGATTTTATTACAGTTTTTACCTTATCTCTAAAATCAAAATTGTGCCCAATTGCTAAATCATCAGCAAGGTTTTTCAGTGTTCTGAAACCTTCAACATTTTTATGAATTTCAAAAGTGTTTTTAGAACTATCTAATATTTTCTTATCGGTGATTTTTATGCTTAGACTTAGGGAGTTGTTGCTATCGCTTTTATCCTTTGAATCAGGTACAAAATCTATTTGATATCTTTGACTATCGTAGCTAAATAGACTTCCTATCCCTATCGGTAAGGATTCGTAGAGCCCGCGCATGTATTTAGAGGATACATAGCTATTGTTAGTGGTAAATTGTTTGTTGTAAAAATCTCTAGCATCAAATTTTAATGTACTTTTTGTAGAACTTTTAATGCCTTTATACTTAGTGTAGAAAGAGATGTATTGTTTATCGTATGTAATATCTTCGATAGTTAGATAACTCAAATCAACAGCTTTCAGAGTGTAGTATTTTTGGTCAGTTGTAAGGGTTGCGAATTTCACAGAATTTTTTAGTGCTGCACTTACATTAGCAGGATTGTTGTAAAGGTCTGCAATGTCAATAGCGCTTAGATAGTCCACACCAGCTTTCCATTCTTGTGCATATGTTCTTTTTCCTATTTGCTCATCGCTAGGTGTAGATGGCGTTGTAGGGTTGGATGGTTGTGTATTTCCAGGTGTGTTAGGGTTAGTTATATCTTCATCTCTACTGCTTCCACAACTGCTCAATAATGCTCCTGCTATCAATAGGAATGGGATTAATTTTCTATTCATATTTAAAATAATTTGGCGCAAAAGTACGAAAAACTAAGGATTGTTAATAAATAATAGAAAAAATCCTTATTTTTGCTCCCTATGAAGAGATGGTACTTTTATCCCTTTTCACTAATCTACGACTTGATAACCACTTGTAGAAATTGGCTTTATGACAAGGGACTTTTTAAGTCTACTAAGTTTCAGACGCCTATCATCGGAGTGGGAAATTTGTCTGTGGGCGGCTCTGGGAAATCTCCCATGGTGATGTATCTCATGGGACTTCTTTTGGATGATTACGAGGCAGGTGTGCTTTCTCGTGGGTATGGAAGGAAGACCCAAGGCTACTATATGGTAAATTATGACAGTAATTTTCGTATGGTGGGCGATGAGGCTATGCAGCTTTTCCAAAGATTTAAAAACCGAATTGCCATAGGAGTCTGCGAAAATAGAGTAGTGGGGGCGGAGCGGCTGATAGAGGAGGCTGGACTGCAAGCGCTGGTCTTGGATGACAGCTATCAGCATCGTGCCATTCAGGCAGGTTTTAATATTTTATTGACCGATTATAGTGACCCGTATTTCTCTGATTATCTGCTTCCTGCGGGAAATCTCCGCGAGTCCAGAGCGGGAGCAGACAGGGCGGATATTATCATGGTTACCAAATGTCCCAAAGACCTTACCGAGGAGAAAAAATTCTATTTTATTTCTAAAATTAAGCCTAAAAAACATCAAAAAGTATTTTTCTCATCCATTGATTATGATGAAGAAATCACTTCCTCAAAAGTGAAAATGCCTGTGAAAATGCTGGATCAATACGAAGTTCTACTGATAACAGGTATCGCCAATCCTTCTCAGCTGATAAAAGAAGCTTCTAAATACACGGATAAAATCAAGCATTTGAGGTTTAGAGATCATTATTCTTTTAAAAAAGAAGATATTGACAAAATGCTCCAAGAGTATAAAAAACTAGGCGAAAAAAAACTAATTCTTACCACAGAAAAAGACTATGTAAGGCTGATGGATTTTGAGGAATTAACCGACAAATTATTCTACTGGTCTATCAATGTAGAGATAAATAATAAAGAAGAGTTTAATCAGATAATATTAAATTATGTTAGAGAAAATCAAAGAAACCGCGAGTTTCATTAAAGAAGTTATTAAGGACACACCAGATTTTGCCATCGTTTTGGGTTCAGGTTTAGGAAAACTAAAAGACGAGGTGGAGCCTATCCATGTTTTTGAGTATAAGGATATTCCTAATTTCCCACAGACTACCGTAGTAGGGCACGGCGGGAAACTAACCTATGGAGTGCTGGAAGGTAAAAAAGTGCTGATGATGAGCGGTAGATTCCACTACTACGAAGGGCACACTATGGACAAGGTAACTTTCCCTTTCCGTGTTTTCCATCTTTTAGGAATTAAAAATTTAATTCTTTCTAATGCTTCTGGAGGAGTAAATCCTAACTTCCGAGTGGCTGATATCATGATAGTAAAAGACCATATCAACATGATGCCAGAGCATCCGCTTCGTGGGAAAAATATAGATGAATTAGGGCCAAGATTCGTGGATATGTCTGAGCCGTATAACAGAAAAATGATAGAAGTAGCGGAGCAGATAGCGGAGCGAAACAGCATAAAAGTTCACAAAGGAGTATATGTAGCATTACAAGGGCCTACTTTTGAGACGCCAGCCGAGTATGGATTGGTTCGTTACATCGGTGGAGATGCCGTAGGGATGAGCACCGTGCCAGAGGTTATCGTGGCTAAACATATGGGAATGGACTGTTTCTGTATTTCCATTATCACTGATTTGGGTGGACCAGAGATTGCCTTTGCGGTTTCACACGAAGAGGTGCTGAAAGCTGCTGATACAGCGATGCCGAGCGTTATCAAAATCGTGAAAGGATTGGTAAAAGAATACTAAAA
>JABCOA020000099.1 GCA_013333875.2 Flavobacteriaceae bacterium
AAAAGGGTTTTTCTAAATTTGATTTTGGGATTTCGTTATCAACGAAAAATACTGCTCCTAAAATGATAGTCAAAATGATTATCAATAGGATAGGAGTTAGATATTCGCCCAAAATGTCCAGTATCTTGCCTCGGTTGAAACAAAGATACATCACCAACGAAAAATAAATAACTCCAAACCACAAAGAAGAAATTCCGATGCTGTCCTTTACGGAAAGTTCGTAAGCTACTGATGCTGTGCGCGGTATAGGAAAAGAAAGACAAATGCCGTAAATCAAAATTCCTATAACTAACGCAAACACTGGATGTACCTTTTTCCCGAAATCTATTACCGCTCCCTGTATTTTTGCCTGTGCAATAATGCCCATAAGAGGAATCAAAACGCCAGAAATACCAAATGCAATCGCTACAACATCCCAAGAATCGGCAGCCTTGATGCCCAAAAGTGGCGGCAAAATGAAATTACCTCCACCAAATATCATAGAAAACATAGCGAAAGAGGTAATTAGGATTTTTTGAATTGACAACTTCTTCTTCATTTTTCTTCTTATTTTTAAAGCAAGTGACAAAAATAGTATTTATTTATTAAATATTAGTTAATTTTATAAAAATTTTGTTAAAAATGTTTTTGTGCAAAAATAAAATAGACAGGCAGGAGCCTATCTATATTATTATGTTTATCAGAGAATTGTATTCTATTTATAGTAAAAACAATGTATTTGGAACATTATCAATCTCTGTGGATGTATGTTATCGTAATATGTATCTTGTGAAAGTATACCTCAAACTATCTTCTTCGTATATGTTATAATGATTTGAAATGTATAGAGAATCTCCATAAATAATGTATCTACTTCCCATTGGTCCATCTTTATCAATAGAATATTCTTGCTTTGTTTTTTTATTTCTTATATATGGAGCATGTACCCATGCCAATTGAGGATCTTGTTTAGTATAGTATTCATACTTTTTAGGATTATTAGTTTCTTGGAAACTTTCATATTCTTCGCGATTTTCTTCTCCAAAGGTTATTAGTCCGTTATTTGGAGGAAATACTTTTTTCTTCACAGGAGCAGGAAGTTCCTTATAATTAATTACTACTTTCTCTAAATCAAGAGTGCTGATAGTTTTAGTCTTATTATTACATGCTGTAAGACTTAATAATAACAATAGAATTTTTATATTTTTCATTATTTTTTACTTTATTATAAATTGATTTTGGTATTGGGAATGAGCTTTCTAATCTTTTGTCTTTTATTCTAATATTTCTATTATTTTTCTTGTGATTTCTAATTCATTATTATCATAATTATCATATTCTATTTTTAAAGCTTTTTCTTCAACAGGTTCTAACCATCTTTTATTAAATATATAAGGCGTAATTGTTATTATATTTCCTATTAATCGTATAGAACAACTTGTGGAGTTTTTATATAGACCTAAATATGATTTTTCCTTAATGTTTTTTAAATGTTCTTTTTGCCGTTCTCTCATTTCCTCTTTGGTTTCTGGAAATTTTATACCTTCTCGACTGCTTTTTAGCGATGTAAAAATTTTATCACTTATTTCCTGTTCTGGCGAAGAAATAGAAATTATAAATATAGGTTCGTCCTCCATGAATAATCCAGTGTTAGTTTTTGATTCTGTGATTATTTTATACTCCGCAGCAGTTCTATAGACATTACAGGCATATTCTTTTTGGCTCAATTTAAATAAACCCTTAATTTTATTCCACATATTTTACTTATTTTACCACTCTTATTTATATATCTTTTTCTGCTGCAGATTTTATAACTAAGTTGTATTTTTCTCAAATATTTACTTTTATTTTTAATGATTTGATAATTTACCTTCTGCTTTCTTCCTTCGGTGAAGGTTTGGTGTTCCCTCGTTTATGTTTTTCTAATTATTTTTTAGTTTTATTGTGAATCTTTTAATAACAAAAATAACACATCTGGAACATTACCCTATTACCACTCGTAATATATATTCCCATATATCATTAATCTTATTAGCATTATAATTATTACCATGATACCTATTATTATAGCCCCTACATGTCTTATATACATAAATTGATCTCCTGGTCCTAATTCATCATGACCATATTCTTTTCTTAATCCTTTTCTCCAGTATTTATACCATAAATAAGATATAATTGTATATAAAATACATAAGAGCAAATAATTTATTGCGCTCATTTTTTATTTTTTATTAAAAACCTCCGTGAAGATAAACATGTTTTTTCAATATTCAAAATTTTAATTATATGAATAGATAATATTTTGGTTTTTAGATAAATACAGATTTTTACGAGCTAAAAAGAAGCAAAATTATATTTTCTGCCGTATCTTCCTTACCTTTGTATTTTATTTATAAATGCAATGGCAGAGCGAGAAATAAACATCAAAAAAGAAATTTTTGTAAAAAATGCACATCTCAATAACTTGAAACATATAGATGTCTGCATCCCAAAAAACAAGCTGGTGGTCATCACAGGAGTTTCTGGCTCGGGAAAATCTTCCTTGGCTTTTGATACCATCTATGCTGAGGGACAGCGCCGATATGTGGAGAGTCTAAGCTCGTACGCAAGGCAGTTTTTGGGTAAATTAGAAAAACCCAAAGTAGATGATATCAAGGGACTTGCGCCTTCCATCGCTATTCAGCAGAAAGTCATTTCCTCCAATCCTCGCTCCACAGTGGGCACCTCTACAGAGATTTACGACTATCTGAAACTGCTTTTCGCTAGGATAGGCCGTACTTTTTCGCCTGTTTCAGGGCAGGAGGTAAGGAAAGACAGCGTTTCTGATGTGATAGATTTTATCCAGAAAAACGAAGGGAAAACCTACACGCTTCGCTCACCGCTGCATTATGAAACAGATACTTTTAAAAATACACTGAATACCCTAAAACTTTCAGGATTTACCCGCTTGGAAATCAATGGGAATACGGCAAGTATAGAGGATTTGGAAGCGTTTAATTTCACTCCTGAAAAAGGGATGGAAATTCATCTCATCATAGACCGATTTTTGTATGAAGATGACGAAAGTTTTCTCCAAAGGCTGGCAGATTCTATCCAGATTGCATTCTACGAAGGGCGAGGCTATTGTTCTTTGAAAGATTTTGAAAACGAAAAGGTTACCAATTTTTCTAATAAATTCGAACTGGACGGAATAGAGTTTTTAGAACCGAATATTCATTTTTTCAGTTTTAATAATCCATACGGAGCCTGTCCTTCCTGTGAGGGCTATGGCAAGGTCATCGGCATCGATGAAGATCTAGTAATTCCGAATAAAAATTTATCCATTTTTGAGGATGCAGTAGCCTGCTGGAAAGGCGATACCATGAAAGAATGGAAAGCGATGTTTATAAAAAAAGCAAAAGATTTTCCTGTTCATAAGCCATATTTTCAGCTGGATAAAGAACAGAAAAAACTCCTTTGGCAGGGAAATGGCGATGCAGATTTTCCTTGTATCAATCATTTTTTCAAAATGCTGGAGGATAATCTCTATAAAATCCAATACCGAGTGATGCTTTCCCGCTATCGTGGGAAAACCACCTGCCCAGTCTGTGAAGGGCTGAGGCTGAGAGAGGAGGCGTCTTGGGTAAAAATAGATGGACACAGCATTCAGACTTTGGTGGATTTGCCGTTGGATGAGCTTTTACCACTGGTCAAAAACCTTAAATTAACTCCACATGAGCAGGAAATCGCAAAGAGGCTTCTCTACGAAATCACTACGCGATTAGAGTTTTTGCTGAAAGTAGGACTTGGATATTTGACCTTGAATAGAACTTCTAATACGCTTTCTGGCGGTGAAAGCCAGAGGATTAACCTTGCTACCAGCCTCGGAAGCTCGTTGGTTGGTTCTATTTATATACTAGATGAGCCGAGCATTGGTCTGCATTCTCGCGATACAGAAAATCTGATAGAAGTCCTTAAAAACCTTCGTGATTTAGGGAATACGGTGATTGTCGTAGAGCACGATGAGGATATCATGAGGGCGGCGGATTTCATTATAGATATCGGCCCAGAGGCAGGTTTCTTGGGCGGAGAGCTGGTTTTTGCAGGAAATTTTGAAGAGTTAAAAAAATCCGATACGCTTACAGCCCAGTATCTTACAGGAAAATTAGAAATAAAAATTCCTGAAAAACGCAGAAAATCAAAGGAATTTATCAAAATCAAAGGCGCTAGACAAAATAACTTGAAAAACATAGATTTGGACATTCCGCTGGAGAGTTTTGTGGTAATATCAGGCGTTTCTGGTAGTGGGAAATCTACCCTTATGAAGGAGGTTTTGGCGAATGAAATACAGATTCAGCTCGGAATGGGCGGTAAAAAGGGAGATTATGACAGCGTGGAGTTTCCTTCTTCTTTGGTTAAAAATATAGAACTCATAGATCAGAACTCAATCGGAAAATCCTCTCGTTCCAATCCTGTTACTTACCTAAAAGCCTATGATGATATTCGTGATTTATTCGCAAAACAAAAGGCAGCTGCCATACAAGGGCTGAAGCCAAAGCATTTCTCGTTCAATGTAGATGGCGGAAGATGTGATGAGTGCAAGGGAGAAGGAGTGATTACTGTGTCCATGCAGTTTATGGCGGATATAGAGCTGGTGTGCGAGCATTGTAAGGGAAGCCGCTTTAAGTCAGAGGTTTTAGAAGTGAAATATCATGAAAAAAACATTTCTGATATTCTGCACCTTACCGTAGATGATGCTGTCCAGTTTTTTACCGAAAGCGGCGACAAAAAAATAGTAACCAAACTAAAACCTTTGCAAGATGTAGGCTTGGGATACCTTCAGCTGGGACAAAGTTCATCCACGCTGTCAGGCGGAGAAGCGCAGAGGATAAAACTGGCTTCCTTCTTGGTAAAAGGCGTAACCACGGAGAAAACTTTATTTATATTTGATGAGCCGTCCACAGGGCTTCATTTTCATGATATTAGCAAACTTATGGTTTCCTTGCAGTCACTTATTGATCTTGGGCATTCTGTCATCGTGATAGAGCATCAGCCTGATATCATAAAATGCGCAGACTGGATAATAGATGTAGGGCCAGAGGCAGGGAAGCACGGCGGCGAGATTGTTTTTGCTGGAACGCCTGAGGATTTAGCTAAAAACAAAAAATCCCAAACAGCAAGATTTATTAAGGAAAAATTATAAAAGTGAGTTTAGTCTAATATTTTCACGGCTTTTTTGTCTTCGCCGATGGCTACGAGGCTGAATTCTCCAAGGACACACAGCTCTCGGCGGTCGGAGTACATCTCTTCGGAGAAGACCTCCACGCTTACTTTTAGGCTGGTGTTTCCTATGGATTTTATTTTACCGATGAACTCCACCAAGGAGCTTTCTGGCACAGGTTTTCGGAATTCTGTGTGGTCGCATGCCTTTATTACAAAGGCTTTTCGGGCAAATCTCGTCGCGGTGATGAATGCCGTCTCTACCATCTGCTCCATGATAGCGCCGCCGAACATGGTCTCATGGTGGTTAGCTATTTTAGGGAAAACTACTTTGAAAATTCGGGTTTCGGCGTTTTGTATTTTTTCTTCTAAATTCATTTTTTAGTGGTGGTTTTTGGTTTAAAATTAAACAAAAATATCATTAAAATGAGATGAAAACACCGCCCGTAAGCACTGTGTAGTGTTTTCGGATAGGGACAATCGGTTTTGTAAGGATGGTATTTTGGTAAGAAAGCCATATCCCGAAGTGTTTCGTTACGGAATGCTTTACATCTATACTATACGCGATGCGCAGGTTTTTAATGTCGCTGTCAGGCCTGAAATGCGTGTATCCGCTGGTAATAATATTCCATTTTTCACCAAAATCAAACTTAAAACTCGCAAATACCTGCCCTTTTATGCTCCTTTGTTGCTCCATCTTGTCTATATCCTGTGGGTCAGGATTAGGAACGCCCTTGTAATTCCATTTTTCGTATTCGTAGAAGAGACCTATTCCTGTGGAAAGAGTTACTTTGCTCGTGTGGAATATTCTATAGCGAGACTGGAGACCTCCTGCTGTGCGTATTTTCAGTCCTCGGCTGGGCGCCCAGACAGCTTCCGCGAAAGGATAGAGTTCTATGGCTGGTCTTACCAAATAGCGGTATTCGGTGTGGATGTAGCCGTTGCTCACATTCAGTTTGTCGCCATAGGTGGAGAGTTCCAGCTGGTTTATAATCGTGATATACTTCTTTTTGTTGAGCAAGAAGTTGATATTTGCATTATTTTTAAAGTTAAAAACATTTTCTTTTTCCGTTTTGAAGTTGAGTTCTGGAGCAATAGTTCCCTGCACTGTTTGTGTAGAATCTATTGTATTTGCGATGCTTTCCGTGAAAATAATCTGCGAAAACAAAGGCATAGAAACCAAAACTAAAAATAGAAATAGAATTTTTCTTTTCATAAATAGTGTTTTGTATCATTTCATTAAAATCCATTATATTTACTCATAGTTGAGCAATCCTTTTTCCAATAATAATTATAATAACAATATGAAGTTAAAATATTATCAAAGATTTTTTTTTCTATTTCAAAGATTTTTTCTGATTTAATTACCAATCCCAAATTATTAGGAATTGCTGATATAGAAACAGGAATTTGCTGTGTAGAAATAGGCTTCATGTCTATTTCTCCAACTACTGTATGTTGTGGTCCAGCATACAAAACACCTAACAGAAAAATTCTAGGAGCACCCCAAGCAAAACCTCCACTCTTAGTTACATAACCATTTTTATCAAATATCAAAACAGGAGATCCACTTGAACCTGGAAAACATGCTGCATCTATCATAAATTCTTTTTTCCCATTATAATCTTTATTAGGATGAGTTGCTGTTATTCCTTTTCGTAAAATAGGTTGATTATTAGTTTTATCCCATATGCCATTAGGATATCCAATCATAATAATATCTTCTAATGCCACTAATTCTTTTAATTGTTCTAATGTTGGGATATCATTATTTCTAAAAAATTTAAGAAAAGGCTTTTTTCCTTTATTTGACATTTCTTGTATAATAAAGGAAATCGGCATTACACATAAATCAATATCAGGATCTGAATGATCTATCCAATATTTTTCAAAATCACGAATTTCAAAACGATAATGTTCTTGATCTTTTGGATTTTCATTTTCATCTTGTAGAGTAAATAACAATTTTCCTAAATTATAGCCTTTTACCACATGTTTATTAGTAATGATTACAGGAATACTATAATTATCTTTTTGAAAACAAAAAAAGAACCCTGTTCCTGTTGAAGTTTCCTCCTTTTCATTTTCACATTCAATTCTAATTGTTGAATACATCAATTGTTCTGATAATTCTAATTGCATAATAATAAAATCTTTTATAATTCTAACTTAGCTCCCTTTTCAAAAAACTCCCTGTAACCGAGTTTTTATTTTCGCTTACTTCTTCGGGAGTCCCTTTTGCTACGATTATCCCTCCATTTTTCCCACCTTCTGGGCCAATATCGATGATATGGTCAGCAAGTTTTATCACATCAAGGTTATGCTCTATAATAATAAACGAATTCCCCAAATCCACAAGCCTGTTAATCGCTTCCATTAGGATTTTCACATCTTCAAAATGCAGACCTGTTGTAGGTTCATCCAAGATGTAGAGCGTGTTTCCTGTCTGTTTTTTAGAGAGTTCTGTGGCGAGTTTTATTCTCTGTGCTTCTCCACCCGATAGCGTGGTAGACTGCTGTCCCAGCGAGATGTATCCCAGCCCGACTTCCTGTAAGGTTTTTACTTTGTTGTAGATTTTTGGGATAGGCTGGAAGAATTCTACCGCCTCATCTATGGTCATCTCCAAGACATCAGAAATAGACTTGCCTTTGTATCTTACTTCTAGAGTTTCCCTGTTAAAGCGCTTTCCATTGCAGGTTTCGCAGTGGACATACACATCTGGGAGGAAATTCATTTCTATGACTTTCAGTCCGCCGCCTTGGCAGGTTTCGCATCTTCCTCCTTTTACATTAAAGGAAAACCTTCCTGGTTTGTAGCCTCGTATTTTCGCCTCTGGAAGCTCGGAAAAGAGCGTTCTGATATCTCCGAAAACACCTGTGTAAGTGGCAGGGTTGGAGCGTGGCGTTCTTCCGATAGGGGTCTGGTCTACATCTACTATTTTGTCAATGTTTTCCAGCCCTTCTATGGATTTGTAGGGTAGAGGTTCCTGCACGGCACGGTAGAAATGCTTATTGAGAATAGGGTAGAGCGTCCCATTGATAAGGGAGGACTTTCCGCTTCCAGAAATACCCGTAACAACCACTAATTTGCCCAAAGGAATTTCCACATTTACATTTTTTAGGTTGTTTCCTGTGGCGCCTTTCAGCAGTAGCGAATTTCCGTTGCCGTGTCTTCGTTCTTTTGGGATTTCTATTTTTCTTTTTCCTGTGATGTAGTCAGCGGTAATGGTGTCAGCCTTTAATAAATCTTTTGGTTTTCCCTGCCAAAGGACTTCGCCGCCGTGTTTTCCTGCTCTAGGGCCGATATCCAAAACTTCATCCGCTTCTAAAATCATATCTTTGTCATGCTCCACCACTAAAACCGAGTTTCCGATATCGCGGAGGTTTTTCAGGGAATTGATAAGTCTTTCATTGTCTCGCTGATGAAGCCCGATGCTCGGTTCATCCAAGATATAAAGCACATTTACCAGCTGAGAGCCTATCTGTGTAGCTAGACGGATTCGCTGGGACTCACCGCCAGAGAGGGTTTTAGAACTTCTACTGAGGCTGAGGTATTCCAGACCTACATCTAGTAGAAATCGTAGTCTGGATTTGATTTCTTTTAGAATTTCATAGGCGATGATTTTATTTTTGTCGGAGAAAGTATTTTCCACATCATTCAGCCAGTCCATCAGGTCAGAAAGACTCAATGCTGCCACTTCGGCAATGTTTTTGCCATCGATTTTAAAACTTAGGCTTGATGTCTGAAGTCTTGCGCCGTTGCACTCTGGGCAGATTTGTTCCACCGTAAAATCGCGTTCTATTTGGGTAGCTCCGTAGTTTTCTTTGTCTTCGATGATTTGTTCCAAATGGGAAATCAGTCCATCGAATTCTATTTTTATCTTTTTGCTGATTCCAGCATGTTTCAGTTCGCGAGTTTCTTGCAGGTGGATGCCGTTGTAGATGTAGTCCAGCGCCTCTGAAGAGATTTTCTCAAAAGGCGTGTCCAGACTCTGTCCGTAAAGCTCTAAAATACTGCTAATCTGCGCCAAAACCCATTTGCTGAATTTATAAGTTTCCAAAGGTTTCAAAGCGCCTGCGGAGATGGATAGTTTTGGGTTTTCTACAAAGAAATCGGTATTGATTTTTTTAATTATTCCAAGTCCTTTGCAGTGCGGACAACTTCCC
>JABCOA020000100.1 GCA_013333875.2 Flavobacteriaceae bacterium
GACTATGTTTTTGATAATGACAATCTGCCTTTTGATGCTGATTTGCAGTTTGCTTTGCATTTTACCAAAGAAATTGAAACTTTTTCATTGAACGAATATTCCGCACAAAAACTTTTTATAGAAAAGTGGAATAAAACCTTTTCAGATAAAATAGAGTATTTATATCAGTTACCTGATGAAGCTGATTTTATTCGTGATTTAGATAGCACAGGGCACAAGATTGGTGGTTATCCTTACTTCACCCAAGATGATCCTCGTAAAGACAATAACCCTCATACCCTGCTCCTTCTTCAAATAGATTCTGATGAAATAGAAGATGTAGAAATTATATGGGGTGATTGTGGCGTTGCTAACTTCTTTATAAATCCAGAAGATTTAGCAAAATGCCAGTTTGATGATGTAATGTACAATTGGGACTGTACTTAACAAATTTTCATGTATATAAAATATTCATAAAAAAAGCGAACCCTAAAATTTAGAGTTTGCTTCTTTTTATAATTACAATTATTTGTTAATAGCTGATACTCCTGGAAGTTCCAGTCCTTCAAGGCTTTCCAGCATCGCTCCACCACCTGTGGATACATAAGAAACCTTATCTGCGTAGCCAAACTGCTTCACGAATGCCACGCTGTCCCCTCCCCCTACGAGAGAAAACGCACCAGCCTTAGTAGCCTCTGCTATGCTGTCTCCCAGAGCTTTAGTTCCTTCAGCAAAATTAGACATTTCAAAAACTCCCAAAGGACCATTCCAAAGAATAGTTTTGGAACTCATAATCACATCGTTATTTATTTTCTGTGACTCACTTCCTACATCCAGCCCCATCCAGCCGTCAGGAATTTCATTTGCTGTCACTTCTTTTCTTTCAGCATCATTGTTAAACTCTTTTGCTGCGATAACATCCACAGGAATATAAACTTTAACATTCTGATTTTTAGCCTTTTCTAAAATTTCTAAAGCCAAATCCAACTTGTCATCCTCCACCAAAGAATTTCCTACATTTCCGCCTTGCGCTTTGATAAAAGTAAAAGCCATTCCTCCACCAATAATCAGATTATCCACCACTGGCAGAATATTTTCTATAATGGTAATTTTAGTAGAAACTTTAGAGCCGCCAAGTATCGCTGTAATAGGCTTTTCACCAGAGTGAAGGACTTTATCTATCGCTTCTAATTCTTTCGCCATAAGCAGTCCAAAAAACTTAGTCTGAGGGAAAAACTCAGCAATAACTGCCGTAGAAGCGTGCGCTCTGTGAGCCGTACCGAAGGCGTCATTTACATACGCATCGCCTAATTTAGCCAATTTTTCTGCAAATGCTTTGTCACCTTTTTCTTCCTCGTTATAGAATCTAAGGTTTTCTAATAAGAGAATTTCTCCGCTTTTCAGCTCAGAAGCCAGTTTTACAGCCTCTTCACCGATGCAGTCCTCAGCGAACTTCACCGATTTACCCAAAATCTTTTCTATTTCAGGAAGAATGTGTTTTAGTGAGTATTTATCATTTTTCTCTCCTTTTGGTCGTCCAAGGTGGGTCATCAGGATAACCGAACCGCCATCGGAAAGAATTTTTTCAATAGTAGGTTTTACAGCCGTGATTCTGGTATTATCCGTTATCTTTAGGTTTTCATCCTGAGGGACATTGAAGTCTACTCTTACCAAGGCTTTTTTACCAGAAAAATCAAATTGTTTAATCGTTTTCATATGTATATATTTTTATTTGATTACTTTCTGCAAAGTTAATTTATTAATTTGTCCAATAAAAATTTTAGTCAACAAAAAATTCCCCAAGCACCACACTATTACAATATTCATTTTTTCTATTTAATTTAAAAAAGATATATGATGTATATTGTTATACAGCTGGGTTTAGTGGATAAATTTTTTATGAAAGTTTAGCACAAATATTTTAGCTAAAATTCATAGATAATTCACATCATAAAGCATTGATTTTAAATTTATAAAAAGGCTTATCAACATTCGTGAATAAGTCTGAAATAAAGACAATGTGACCAAGTGTAATGTGAATAAGCCTATTCAAAAACAAATGTTTTTATTTGAAAATAATTCTTGACTTGTGGGAAAATTTTTCTCATTAGAATTTTATTTCGGATTTCAAAATATTTTTTCTTGGAAGTTTTCCACATGGAATAAAGATGTTTTTTCCTCATTAGCCACAGACATTGTTAATAAAAAAATCAGATTCAGTTTTTGAGGCTGAACCTGATGAAAAGTACCTATTTAGCTTGGTTTTTATTTCGTAGTAATTGTTATAAAAGAATCATCGTTTTTGAATTTAAATCCTTTTTTCCTTACATCATCTATATTAAACTTTATTTCTACCGTGTTGTTATTTACTTTTCTTACCAAATCATGTTTTCCTTCTATTTTCTTTATATCTGAATTGAAATGGAAAGTTACCCGATAGTCTTTAGTAAATATCATCCAATCTAAATCAGATTCTTTATCTTTATTTTTTTTGACAAGTATATCATTTAATACAGAAGTGTTTATTTTCAAGGTTTTTCCGTCCCATTCATTTCTGGAGAACAAATCAAGAATTGGTAAGGATTTTTCCTCTTTTTTATTGAACATAATGGACAATTCTTTATTAGTCAGTTTATCAGTTTTAAAGGAAATATCTGTAAGATCATCCTTATCATAGCTGCCTTTTACATATATTTTTTTCATTACTGCTATGGTGTCTGGAGCGGTGATTCTTTCTTTTTTATCCTTTTTTAGGTTCATCTCATACAAGCTGGTCCATTCTTTTGGGAGGTCATCTTTATCTTTCTTACCCTTCTTATTCTCATCTTTAAAGATTTTCGCTGCTTCCTTCCCATCTATGTCCATCACTATACTCTGTGTTTTGTCTTTGTGCAGGGTAATATCAGCGGTTACATTACACGAAACCAAGGTCATCGCTAGACCTATCATCCAAAAATAAATCTTATTTTTCATTGCAATAAATTTTTGTCTAAATTTAATAAAAAAATTGGAACAAATTCATATAAAATTCATCCCAATTTTTTCTTTCTTATTTGTTGTAAAGTTCCTCTACTTTGTCCCAGTTAATGACTTCAAAAAATGCACTGATGTAGTCTGGTCTTCTGTTTTGGTAATTTAGATAATATGCGTGTTCCCAGACATCTATCCCTAGAATAGGCGTTCCAGAGCAGCCAGCATTCGGCATCAGCGGGTTGTCCTGATTCGGAGTGGAGCAGATTTCTACTTCGCCGTTTTCTTTTTTACATAGCCAAGCCCATCCAGAACCGAATCTTGTCTTAGCAGCCTCTGAAAAATCAGCTTTGAATTTCTCAAAACCGCCATAGTTTTCTATCGCTTTTTTCACATTTCCCACAGGTTCTTTAGCTCCATTGGGAGTTAGAATTTCCCAGAAAAGAGAGTGGTTGTAGTGTCCTCCTCCATTGTTTCTCAGCGCGGGTGCTTCTGCTGCCTTACAGATTTCTTCTATGCTTTTCCCTTCTAGGTTGGTTCCCTCTATGGCTTTATTAAGATTATCTATATACGCCTGATGATGTTTGGTATGGTGGATTTCCATAGTTTTGGCATCTATTGTAGGTTCTAGTGCATCGTATGCATATTCTAGTTTAGGTAAGTTAAATGACATAATATATTCTATTTAAAAATTCCGCCAAAAGTAAATAAAAATCAAATATTATAATCAATTTTCCCAAGAGATTTTATCAATGATTGAAATATATGCATTAACTTTGAGATAAATTTTAAGTAGAATTTTTGTGATTTTTTTAATTGATTTTAAATTTAAAAAATGATGAAAAAGAAATTATTTTATGGTGTTTTTCTATTGATGAGTTTATTTTCTTGCGAGAGAATGATAGATAATTATTGGAAGGAACAAGAAGATAATTTTTTTTTAAATAAAATTATATTTACATAAACAATTAGTCAAATGAAAAAAACAGCAATAGGAATTATGGCAGTGGCGGCTTCTATGATGCACGCCCAGTCCAAAGAGTATTCTCTGAATTTTGATTCAGAAAAATACACCATAAAAACGGCTCAGGTAGCAGGAAAAGAAATTTCTTTCAGAGCTTACGAAGATGTAGTCTATGTCAGCCATCCTGTGGATGTACGATATCAGAGTATGAACATTTATATCCCTGTGGAATACTATGAAGGGAAAAACATCAGAAAGTATAATGCTGATACAGCGCCTATTTTCCTCCCAAATGATGTAGGTAGATATATGTCCTCACAAGCAGGAGAGCCAATAAAAGACCGAGAAACAGGCAAGGACAATGCTATCCTTGTCGCCCTGTCCAAAGGCTATGTAGTGGCATCTCCAGGAGCAAGAGGGCGTAAACTTACTAATGATAAAGCACAATACATTGGCAAAGCTCCTGCTGCGATAGTAGATTTGAAGGCAGCGGTGAGGTATCTTAGATTTAATGATAAAATAATGCCGGGTAATGCCGAAAAAATCATTTCTAACGGAACAAGAGCAGGCGGAGCCCTTTCTGTGCTTTTGGGAGCGAGTGGAAATCAGAAAATTTATCATTCTTACTTGAATGAATTAGGCGCTGCTGCTGTGAGAGATGATATTTTTGCGGTCTCTGCCTATTGCCCAATTACCAATCTTGACAATGCTGATGCAGCCTACGAATGGCAGTATGGACATGTGAAGGATTATAAGGTAATAAATCTTGTCCATCCTGGTTATATTGAGATATTCACAGAAACCTTGACTGAGGAACAAATCGCTGTTCAGCCCAAATTAGCTGCTATGTTTCCTAAATATGTGAATTCCTTAAAACTAAAAGATGAAAACGGAAAAACATTGATGCTCAATGATAAAGGAGAAGGAACATTCAAAGAATATGTGAAAAAATTTGTGATAAATTCAGCTAATAAAGCCATCTCGGAAGGAAATGATTTGAGTAAATATTCTTGGCTTGAGTTTAAAAATAAAAAAGTAGTAGGGCTGGATTTTAAAACTTATTCCAAAGAATATCTTTCTAGAAGTAAATCCGCTCCTGCGTTTGATGCCTTGGATTTATCTGCTGGAGAAAACAATTTGTTTGGAGATTTAACGGTTGATAATAAGCACTTTACAAAATTTTCTGCAACAGAATCTTCTGTAAAAGCTGAAATGGCAGATGTGGATATCGTAAAAATGATGAACCCGATGAACTTCGTTAAAAACACCTCCACCCAAAACTGGAGAATAAGACACGGCGCCAAAGATGCAGATACTTCCTTTGCGATTTCTACAATTCTAGCGACTACTCTTAAAAATAATAAGAAGGCTGTAGATTTTGCTATGCCTTGGGACATAGTACACAGAGGCGACTATGATTTGGAAGAACTTTTCGAATGGATGGACAAAATCTCAACAAAATAAAACTCCTAAAACGAAAAACCTCGGAATTTCCGAGGTTTTTTTATTTGTTCATAGACATTAGGAATTCTTCGTTGTTCAGAGTTGCTTTCATTTGTTTTTCTACAAATTCCATAGCTTCTACAGGATTCATATCAGAAAGATATTTTCTTAAAATCCACATTCTCTGCTGAGTAGTTTCATCATGAAGCAGGTCGTCCCTTCTCGTGCTGGAAGCCACCAAATCCACCGCAGGGAAAACCCTTTTATTGGCAATTTTTCTATCCAGCAAGAGTTCCATATTTCCTGTTCCTTTGAATTCTTCAAAAATCACCTCATCCATTTTAGAACCTGTGTCTATCAGAGCTGTAGCGATGATGGTCAAAGAACCGCCGCCTTCTATTTTTCTAGCCGCTCCGAAAAATCTTTTTGGTTTGTGCAGTGCATTGGCATCTACTCCACCAGAGAGGATTTTCCCAGAAGCAGGAGTTACCGTGTTATAGGCTCTTGCCAAACGAGTAATGGAATCTAGTAAAATCACTACATCATGTCCGCACTCTACCATTCTTTGGGCTTTTGACAGAACTAGATTGGCTACTTTTACATGTTTTTCTGCCGCTTCATCAAAGGTAGAAGCGATTACTTCTGCATTCACACTTCGCTGCATATCAGTCACTTCCTCTGGTCTTTCATCTATCAGAAGAATCATCATATAGGCTTCTGGGTGATTTGCCGAGATGGAATTAGCAATGTCTTTTAGGAGCATGGTTTTCCCTGTTTTAGGCTGTGCTACTATCATTGCTCTTTGTCCTTTTCCTATTGGAGCGAATAGATCTACTATTCTGGTAGAAAGTGTGGAATTTTTTCCAGTTAAATTAAATTTCTCTTGTGGGAATAGTGGAGTAAGATATTCAAAAGCTACTCTGTCTTTGATGAAATGCAGGTCTCTGCCATTTACTTCCAATGCTTTTTGAAGCGAAAAATATTTTTCTCCTTCTTTTGGAAGTCGGACGATACCTTTCACAGTATCACCAGTTTTTAGACCATAGTTTCTGATTTGGTTGGTAGAGACAAATACATCATCTGGGGAAGAAATATAATTGAAATCCGAAGAACGGAGGAATCCATAGTTATCAGGAAGAATCTCTAAAACACCCTCTACGATTACGATATTGTCAAAATTAAATTCCTTTTTAGGAGGATTTTGCTCTTCGTTTTCGGGTTCTTTGTTTTCTGGTTGTTTTGAGTTTTCTTTTTGTTTGTTTTTCTTTTTTAGAAGTTTTTCTCCTTCATTGTTTTTCTCTTCCGAAATATTTTCCTCTACTGCCGAAGCTGGAGCATTAGCTTCTTTTTCTTTTGTATTTTTAGGAGATTTTTTGGCTTTTGGAGTAGTTTTTTTCTCCTCTTTTGCAGGTTTTTCGGTTTTTGATTCTGTTTCTTCTTTTTTGTCCGAAATATTTTCTTCTGCAGGTTTTTCTACTCTTTTTCTTTTAGTAGTTTTTTTCTCTGGAGTTTGGTTTTCAGTGGTATTCTCAGGTTTTTCTTCAGTTGCATTATAGTATTCTTTTGCTACTTTGGGATTTGCAGCTTGAAAGTCAAGAATAGCGAAAACCTTATCATTTTCTGTGCTGTTTCTTGCTACTTTAATGCCTAAATCTTTACAAATTTTAGTCAATTCTGTTGTAGATTTTGACTGTAGGCTTTCAATGTTAAACATATAAATATTTAGTAAATGTAATTAAAATCAATGTAAAATTAAGATGTAAATTAGGAACAAATGATAGAAGTCCACTGCTCCTTTAATCGAAAAATATGCTGCAAATCTACACTATTTTTGATAAATACAAAAAAATATTTTATTTTTGCACCATGTTACAAAGAATACAGACTATATTCATTCTCATTGCAGGGCTTGCCACTGTGGGACTTTTTTTGACATCAAAAGATGTTGAAATTCTAGGGTTTTTGGGCGGAGTAGGATTTTTGGGAGCAGTAGAATTCATCTGTATTTTTATGTACAAAAATAGAGGAAGACAGATACTGCTGAATAATTTCAGTATTGTTATAAACGCTTTGTTGATAGGGTTATTGGTTTATTGGTTACTAAATTTACCTGGAGGAATGGATTTTCCTGAGAAAGGTATTGAGCCAGTATTTCCACTGATTTCTATTGTGTTTTTATTTCTTGCAAATAAAAATATCCGTAGAGATGAGGGGCTTGTAAAATCTGTAGACAGACTCCGATAGCTATACAACGATTTATTTTGAGTGAAAAACCAGTCTTTTGGGCTGGTTTTTTTGTATAAGAAAAAAAATTGTAATTTGGTCAGTTGAAATTTATGTTTAATGAATCCTTATAGAAGAATTTTGGCATTTGCCAACCCTCATAAAAAATATATTTTCGGGAGTTTATTTTTTAATATTCTTTATTCCGTTTTCCAGATAGCATCTGCGGGTACTATACTTCCTGTTTTAGGGATGCTTTTTGGAACTATTAATAACAAAAAACCAGCCGTAGAGCCTGTATATAGCGGGAATATGTCAGATTATTTTTCCTATTTGAAGGATTATGCATACTATCTGGTAGAGGTAAATGCGAAAGAGCATGGAGCTTTGACGGTTTTGGCGTGGTTATGTGTCATCACGGCATTTGCATTTTTTGCAAGAAATATTTTCCGTTACATAGGTTCTTTGATGCTTATTTATTATCGTGTAGGTGTAGCCAAAGACCTTCGTACATCTATGTATCAAAAGATTTTGACGCTTCCTGTTTCGTTTTTTACAGAACAGAGAAAAGGAGATATGATGTCTCGAATGTCTAATGATGTGGGAGATGTGGAAGGAAGTATTTTGGGTAGTTTAGTAGAGTTGGTTAATTCGCCTTTTATGCTGATAAGCACGCTGATTACTTTGTTTTATCTAAGTCCAGAGCTTACATTTTTCACTTTATTGGTTTTGCCAGTGATGGGAACTCTGATAGCGCTGATAGGAAAAAGCTTAAAAAAACAAGCCCACGAAGCCCAAACCGAAATGGGAAATATTTTTTCTATCGTGGATGAAACTCTGAAATCTGCGAAGGTTATTAAAATTTTTAATGCAGATAAATTACTAAACAATCGTTTCACGACTTCTATCAATAAGTGGCTGAATGCCGCAGTAGGCGTAGGTAAAAAAAGAGAACTTGCCTCTCCGATGAGTGAGTTTTTGGGTTCTATTACCTTCCTGATAATCACATGGTACGGAGGGAAACAAATCATTGAAAACCAAAGTCTTTCGCCTGAGGAGTTTTTGGTATTTTTAGCAATGTTTTTCCAAATCCTGCCACCAGCTAAAAGTTTAGCCAATTCCATTTCTACTATACAAAAGGGAGGGCCAGCGCTGGAGCGTGTGATAGAGATTCTGGATGCAGATATCAAGATAGACGAAAAAGAAAATCCTATTTCTATCCAGACATTAGAAAACAGCATAGAGTTTAAGAATGTAGGATTTTATTATAATGAAGAAAGAACCATACTGAAAAACTTTAATTTAACTATTCCAAGAGGCAAAACAGTTGCTTTGGTGGGGCAAAGTGGAAGTGGAAAAACTACGATTGCCAATCTTTTAGCTAGATTTTATGATGCTACAGAGGGAGAAATTCTGATAGATGGGAATAATATAAAAGACCTAAAAGTAAGGGATTATAGAAAAATGATAGGAATGGTTACTCAGGAGTCTGTATTGTTCAATGACAGTGTTTATAACAATATTCTCATGGGTAAACCAGATGCTGATAGAGAAGAAGTAGAAGCAGCCGCAAAAATTGCCAACGCCCATGATTTCATCACCAATCTTTCGGATGGATATGATACCAATATAGGTGATGATGGGAATAAACTCTCTGGTGGACAAAAACAAAGAGTTTCCATCGCCCGCGCTGTGTTGAAAAATCCTCCAATTATGATTCTGGATGAGGCAACTTCCGCGCTGGATACCGAGAGCGAGAGATTCGTGCAGGAAGCATTAGAAAAAATGATGGAGAACAGAACCTCTCTGGTTATCGCCCACCGTCTTTCTACAATCCAAAAAGCAGACTGGATAGTAGTGATGGAACGAGGAATGATACTAGAACAGGGAACTCACAAAGAGCTTATGGACAAAAATGGAGCTTACAAAAAGCTCGTGGAATTACAAGATTTTGAATAAAAAATATTAACAAAAGAAATAATACAATGCAAAGCATAAAAAAGCTTTTACTTGTTCTTTTTAGTGTTATCATTACAGGAGTTTATGCTCAGATAAAAGACCCAGTAAAATTTAAACTAGAAGTCAATAAATTAGGCGAAAATGAATACGAAGCCATCCTCATAGGAAAACTAGAAAACGGATGGCATATTTATTCTAAAGATATTCCAGAGGACAGCGGTATTCCCACAGAGATGAAACTTCTTGGGAAAAATATAGAACCCATAGGAAAGGTAACCGAGGTAGGAAAAAAAATAGATGAGTTTTCGGAGGCGTTTGGTGCTAGAATAGTCTATTATTCTAATACAGTGTCTTTTAAACAAAAATTCAAACTAAAAGATGCTAAAAAATCTACCAATGTTTCAGCAGAAATTACTTACCAAACCTGTGATGACAGAGTCTGTCTCGCTCCCAATACTATAGAGCTTCAGCATCAAATAAAGATAGAGGGAAGTGACATAAAGGACGAAGAAATTTTAGATAAGAAAGAAAATTCCGAAACTCCGAAAGATACATCCACAGATGAAACACAGGTTTCGCAGACATTGGCTGAAAACCAAAAGTTAGACACGAAAAACCTAAAAATACAAGGGCTGGATTATAAAAATCCTCTTGTTCAGTGTGGTACAGAGCAGACTGCGAATACAGATGAGAGCTATTGGACTTATCTATTTTTAGGCTTTGTAGGAGGGATTATTGCTTTGCTTACGCCATGCGTTTTCCCTATGGTGCCTTTGACGGTTTCTTTCTTTACCAAAGGAGCAAAAGACAAAGCGAAGGGCAGAAGAGATGCCGTTCTCTATGGTTTCTTCATTCTGTTGATTTTTACTTTGCTTAGTTTGCCATTTCACCTGATAAGCGGCGTTGCTGGAAATATTTTTAATGAAATATCTACCAGTGTATGGCTTAATTTGGCATTTTTTATCGTGTTTGTTTTCTTTGCAGGAAGCTTTTTCGGATATTATGATATAGCGTTGCCAAGTTCCATTGCTAATAAATCTTCAAAGGCAGAAGAAGCGGGAGGAATCGTAGGAATATTCTTCATGGCACTTACCTTGGTGATAGTTTCGTTTTCATGTACGGGGCCTATTCTGGGGTCATTGCTGGGGAGTGCAGTTACAGGTTCTTCTAATGTGCCTATGCTGCTGACTTTTGCTTTGGCAGGTTTTGGTTTTGCTTGGGCGATTGTTTTCGGATTGTTGGCGCTGTTTCCACAGGCATTACAGTCTTTGCCGAAGTCAGGAGGCTGGATGAATACGCTGAAAGTAGTGCTGGGCTTCATAGAATTGGGATTGGCGCTTAAATTCCTTTCCAAAGCTGATTTGGTAGCGAAAACAGCATTTCTAAAACGAGAGCTATTCATCGCCATTTGGGCGGTTCTTACCATTGGTTTGGTATTGTATTTATTTGGATTGATAAGATTTCCACATGATGATAAAAAGCCAAAAATTTCACTTACGAGAAAATTATTTGGAGCGGCTGGAATAGGCTTTTTGGTGTATTTAGTTCAAGGATTAATACCGAGTGACAGACCGAAACTTTCTATGCTGAGCGGAATTTTGCCGCCACTTAATGTAAGCTATTTTCATAATGAAAAAGATGGGATTTTGGGAATACACCCTATTCATGACTATTTCGAAGCGGTAGAATTAGCAAAAAAAGAAAACAAACCTATCCTGATAGACTTCACTGGGCACGGCTGCGAAAACTGCCGAAAAATGGAGGAATTCGTTTGGTCACAGCCAGATATTTTACCGATTCTTCAGAACGAGGTGGTTTTGGCTTCTCTTTATATAGATGATAAGGATGAACTTCCACAAGACCAGCAGATGAAAATAGACATGGGAAATGGGCAGATGAAGAAGATAAAAACAATAGGCGACAGATGGAGTATGTTTCAGCAGATAAATTTTGAGAACAATTCCCAGCCGCACTATGTTTTGGTAACGCCTGATAATAAAGTGATTAACACGCCTGTCTCTGGATACATGGACAAAGAAGATTTCAAGAAATTCTTGGAATGCGGACTGAAACATTACAAAAATCATAAAAAATAATTTGTCTCAAACCTTGCTAAAATAATATTTTTGCAAAAAGAAAAATAGATATGATAAACATAGCAATAGCATCTGACCACGCAGGTCATGAAATGAAAGATTTTCTAAAAAGAAAACTAAAAGCAGATTATAACATGGTGGATTTTGGGACATTTTTCAAGGAAAGTGTAGATTATCCAGATTTTGCTCATCCAGCCGCTACATCTATCGAAAAGGGAGACTGCGTTTTGGGAATTTTAATATGCGGAACAGGAAATGGTATGCAGCTGGCAGCCAAAAAACATGAAGGTATCCGAGCTGGACTGGCTTGGAACCCAGAAGTTGCAGCTTTGACAAGACAGCACAATGATGCTAATATGGTGGCAATTCCAGCAAGATTCGTGAGCAATGAAGAGGCTTTGGAAATTGCAAAAGCATTCCTTACCGCAGAATTTGAAGGAGGTAGACACCAGCTGAGAGTGGATAAAATAAAACCATAGGAAAATAACGATTTTTGTTTTTTGTAATTCAATCCCCCTTCTTATAAAAAAGATGAAGGGGGATTTTTGGTTAAAAAAGCATAAATAATGTTATATTTGAAGAATAAAATTTTTAAGAAAAACATCTATGAAGAAAAAAAATAAATCACAAAAACAACAATACAAATTGGAGAGTATCGGAAGACTCATTCTCCGATTTATGAATAAGAAAAATTCTAAAATATACAATTACAAACAGATAGCAGACGGCATAGACTACAAAAACCCGCGCCAGAGAGAGCTGGTCATCCAGACTCTGCACAAACTGAGAGCCCAAGATAAAATAAAAGAAGTAGAAAAAGGCAAATATATGGTGAACCTGCAGATAAAAGAGACACTGACAGGGACGATAGACTTTGCCCTCAATGGAAATGCCTATGTAAGCGTGGAGGGACTGGACGAAGATATCTTCATCCATCAGAAAAATGTAAAAGATGCTTTGCAGGGCGATAAGGTCTTGATCATCACTTACAATTTCAAAGGGCGAAAGCTGGAAGGCTCTGTGTTAGAGGTTTTGGAGAGAGCCAAAGATTCTTTTGTGGGGACATTTGAATATGTGAAATATAAGGATTTCGGGTTTGTGATTTGTGATAAAAAGGTCATCAATACCGATATTTTCATTCCTAAATCTAAAATCCATGGAGCCAAAGACGGAGATAAAGTAGTCGTGAAAATGCTCCAATGGGACATTAACTCCAAAAACCCAGAAGGCGAAATCATTAAAGTATTAGGAAAGCCAGGCGAACACGAAACGGAAATCCATTCCATCCTTGCCGAGTATGAACTTCCCTACCATTTCCCTGAGGAAGTAGAGGATTTCGCAAATAAAATCAACCGAGAAATCACTCCCGAAGAGCTGAAAAAAAGGAGAGACATGCGGGAGGTGCTTACTTTCACCATAGACCCGAAAGATGCCAAGGATTTTGATGATGCACTTTCGCTGAAAAAATTAGACAACGGAAACTGGGAAATAGGCGTACACATCGCCGATGTATCCCACTATGTGCAGCCGGGAACGCTTTTGGATGAGGAAGCATACAGCCGTGCGACTTCCGTTTATCTCGTGGATAGGGTAGTTCCCATGCTCCCAGAGATTCTCAGTAACGACCTCTGTTCGCTGAAACCAGAGGTGGATAGATACGCTTTTTCGGCGGTGTTTGAGATGAATGACAGGGCAGAGATAGTGAAGCAGTGGTTTGGGCGTAC
>JABCOA020000101.1 GCA_013333875.2 Flavobacteriaceae bacterium
AAGATATTGTCAGTCAGGTGTAAGAGGTTTTGAAGATAATATTTCTCAATCAATTATCAATGTAATAGATATAATGCTACAAGATGAAGATAAGGATATTTTATCAAAAGAAGGATTTCAAGATCCTTTGGTTCAAAATGAGATTAAAGCCCAATTTGAAATGATATCTTTACTTAAAGAGAAAAAATTATCAAGTGAGTTTAAACATTATTTACGCAATGTTTCAGATATGTGATGAACAACTCTCTTGACAAAAATAAATCCATTCTAGTCATCTTAAAAACAAAATATTAAAATTTGATTTTCATTTGAACTTTGTTCAAACTTTTTCCTATTTTATTTCTATTCCTTTGTAGGTGTTTTTTTACTTAAAATAGGTATATTTTGCCTATAATAAAAAAGTAAGATACTGAAAAACAATACCTTACTTGATTGAGCCATTATCGGGACTTGAACCCGAGACCTCTTCCATACCAAGGAAGCGCTCTACCGCTGAGCTATAACGGCTTACAAAAAAATCACAATCTATAGATTGTGATTTCTGTGAGCGGAAGACGGGGGTCGAACCCGCGACATTCAGCTTGGAAGGCTGACGCTCTACCAACTGAGCTACTTCCGCATTTTTTATTGTTGGTAATTTTTACTTTGCAAATATAAGAACTATTTCTTAAACCCACAAATATTTTTTAAAGTTTTTTTTATAAATGTGGGGAGAGCAGGATTCGAACCTGCGAAGCCGAAGCAACGGAGTTACAGTCCGTCCCATTTGACCGCTCTGGTATCTCCCCTACCTTATAAAATGAGCCTCCAGAGGGATTCGAACCCACGACCCCGAGATTACAAATCACGTGCTCTGGCCAACTGAGCTATGGAGGCATTGATTTCAAAAGAACTTCTTTATTTCCTTTTTGCGTTTGCAAATATAGAAAAGTTTTTTTGAAACCACAAACTTTTATTGCTAAAAATTTAAATATTTTTTTAATTATTTTCTTTCTTTTTGATTAACAGTTTTTTAGCAACATCCACACAGAGGTCTATACTCTCCTCAAAAGAGCTTGTAGTCTTCTTTACTACGATATCATCCCCTGGTATATTTAGAATAATCTCTGCAGTTTTGTTTTCTTTACCACTTATATTTTCTAATTTCAGGAAAACTTCACATGCTTGGATCTTATCATAGAAAGTGTCTAGTTTAGCTATTTTCTTTTCCATAAACTCTTCTAGTGAAACATGAGGAGTCATCCCCATCGCTTGAACTCTAATTTCCATAATGATATATTTTATGTATTAAACTTAGATTATCTCATCATCAGATGATAATTGCGTTTTCGCATTACCTCTTGGATGAGTTTTATTAAAAATATTTTTCAGTTGTTCAATATCCGCATTGGTATATACTTGTGTAGAAGATAAACTAGCGTGCCCCATCATCTTCTTAACCTTAGAAATTTCGACGCCATTATTCAGTATATGTGTCGCGAAACTATGTCTAAGGATATGCGGACTTCTCTTTCTCTTTGAAGACACAGCACTAAGGTAGTGAGTTACGAGCAAATAAACAAATTTTTCTGTGATTTTTTTTCCTTTTGGTGTTACAAAAAAGTATAAATTCGCATCAAGATTAGGTTTTCTATATTCATCATTATAAATTTTGAGTTCCTGCATCAGAACAGGAGAAATAGGAACGATCCTCTGTTTATTTCCCTTACCTATTACTATAATTTCATTTCTATAAAAATGAACATTCTCTAAAAGCAAATTACAAAGCTCTGCCCTACGCATTCCCGTTTGATACAGAACCTCTATAATAAGCCTATCCAGCAACTCCACTTCTCCATTATCTAAAATAATGGATAAATCCTGCATTTCTTCTTTGGAAAAGGGAATTTGTTTTTTGGGATAAAATTTAAGCGTCGAGATACCCTCCACAGGTGAAACACTTATCAGAGATATTCTCTGCAAAAAAGCATAAAAACTCTTCAGAGTAGAAATTTTTCTATTGATACTTCTTTTGGTCAATCCTTTCTCGCTCAGAAAAACAATGAAATTACGCACCATTTTCTTTTCTGCCTTCTGCAACTCTTCCATTCCTTCCCTATCCATTAGGAAAGACAAGAAATCCTCCAAATCCTTTCGGTAACTGGTAATCGTATTGGGAGAGTAGCGTTTTTCTTGCTGAATGTATTCCAAAAACTTGTCTATCATAGTCCAAAGTTAATCAATTTAAAAATAAAAGTCCATTCTCAATAAAGAATGGACTCAAAATATTTTCAAAACAAAACCTTATGCTTGCTCTTCTTTGCTAAGCAGTCTTTGTTTGTGAGCAGCTCTCAATCTACCTTGTCTAAGTATTACAGAAGGTTTAGTAAACTGCTGTCTAGATCTCAATTGTTTAACAACACCTGTTTTGTCATACTTTCTTTTGTATCTTTTAAGTGCTCTATCAATTGATTCTCCGTCTTTTACTTGAACTATTAACATATCTTACATCTCATTTATGGGCGCAAAGATAGTATTTTTTTTGAAATGCACAAAATAAAAAAGGCATTATCGAGATTTTTTTGGGTGTAATGATTTTTAATTTTAAATTAGCACCTTTAATTTTAGGAAACAGCATGAAAAAAATATTTGCTTTTTTAGTCGTTCTATCCATTAATTGCCTAACCTATGCACAGGAAATCTATGCCAATGTGCAGGTAAACCACAGCCAGATAGGAGGAAGTAATACTCAGATTTTCAAAACATTAGAGAAAAGTTTGAGAGATTTCATCAACAATACAAAATGGACAGGCAAAAAACTGCAAAACTTTGAAAAAATCAAAGCTAATTTTGCCATTGTTATCAAAGAAAGACCGAGCCAAAACTCCTTTAAAGGAAGCCTCATCGTTCAGGC
>JABCOA020000102.1 GCA_013333875.2 Flavobacteriaceae bacterium
CTGTAATCGCTCTCATCCACAAATCCATCTTTGTAGATGATACATTTGTCCTTTCCTACGGGATTAAATGTACAATCCAGATGCAAAATACCTTCATACGGAACAGTGTCATTCTTTTTTAGTTCTAGGTCTATTATCCTTTTTTTAGGAAAATATTCTTTGAGAATTTCTATGGCGTATTCGTTAGTTCTCGCCGTTTTGAAATTTCTATAATCCTCACTAAAACAAGTTCCTATGAACAAGAAATCATTCCATACTATCACATCTCCCCCTTCTATGTGGGCTGTGTCTGGCAGGTTGATGATTTTACGCCACTCCACTTGTTCGAATATTTTGGAGTAAGCCTCCTGCTCATCAGCTCTGTCTGGAATAAGGTTAGACAATATCATCTTATCTTCTATGACAAATGCCACATCCCGCGCGAATACCTGATTGTAATCTTTGATAATATCTGGACGAATGACCTCCACATCATATTTCTTGAGAACTTTTTCAAACTCAGTCATTTCATTGATGATATCTTCTTCCTTTGGGTAAACACCCTGCTGGATGGTATGGTATGATTTCGCGTCATAACTCTCCTCCAGTGTAGGGTCTGCTCCCATAGATACTGGCTGACCAAGAACTACAGATTTTAATCTTCCTGTTTCGTTGTTAATATTTAGTTTCATAATTTTTTGCTATAATGTAAGAAAAGACTTGTTACCTATCCTTTCTTAAAAATTATTTTATTTTAGGAACTTCTATTTGGATTACTTTATTTACTAAATCAAGTTTTTTATTTTTCAAGACAGAAAACATATTGTCCATCTCTTTTTTAGTGTATGCTCTATCACTAACGCCGAAAAGTAAAACGCCCTTTCTCTTCGGTGTATTTATTCTAAAATATCGATAAATATTTCTTTCTAGAATAAGAATTTCCTTTCCGTCCTGAGAGTTTTTACTTATTATAAAATCAAGCATATACTCATTCTCTCTTTCATACATTTGATAATTTATGATAGGATTTTGCTTTTTGCTATTCTCCAAATTATTGACAAAATTACTTATCGCGTCCTTTGGAGTCAAATCCCCTTCCAAGAAATCAATCATAATCATTCTCGTGTATTTTTCTACATTTTCATTTGGCAAAATATACTCCTGCTTGTAGAAATTACTCGCTGGATGGGAACTCCATACTAGTTTATAATCTTTATTATCAAATCTATATTTATCTCCTAAATGAAGATAATCTTCCACTTTGTTCTGCGCCATGAAAAACTGAACCATGAGCATCAGAAATAATACTAATCTTCTTTTCATTATCTCTTATTTTTTAAATGTATCCAATCCACAAACAAATCTTTTATATATTTTGGATTATCATCTTAAAACCAAGGTCTTCTTCCTACTTGATAAATTTGGTAAAATTCCTCATCAGATTTTGTAAGATAAATTATCCCTTCTACAAAAGGAATAACACTAGCTAATCCACACGAGAAAAAACTCATTAATATTTGAAGAACTCCCTCTTTGGTATATCCTAAAATAAATTTATGAATACCAAAACCTCCTAACATAATAGCTAAAACTCCTGCTAAGACTTTTTTATTATCTCGATAAATAGGCGAAGGATTTTGAAAATTCTGGTTTTCCATTTTATTCATTAAATTTATTTATTATCTCTTGATTTTAAAGGCATCCATCCCTGGAAAAATCGCCGTTTCACCAAGAGCTTCTTCTATTCTTAGTAGTTGGTTGTATTTCGCCATTCTGTCCGAACGGGAAGCCGAACCTGTTTTGATTTGTCCGCAGTTCATCGCTACAGCAAGGTCTGCTATCGTAGAATCTTCCGTTTCTCCTGAGCGGTGGGACATTACCGAAGTATATTTGTTATGTTGAGCCATCTGCACGGCAGCCATCGTTTCAGAAAGAGAACCGATTTGGTTTACTTTCACCAAAATAGAATTGGCTACTCCTTGCTTTATCCCTTGTGAAAGTCGCTCTACATTAGTCACGAAAAGGTCATCTCCTACCAGCTGCACTCTGTCGCCTATCTTGTCTGTCAAGAGTTTCCAGCCTTCCCAGTCATCTTCCTGCATTCCGTCTTCGATGGAAATAATCGGGTATTTCTGTGTCAGTTCAGCCAAGTAAGAAACCTGCTCTTCTCTTGTGCGGTAAGCTCCACCTTCTCCCTCAAATTTTCTATAATCATAAACTCCATCTTTATAAAACTCCGAAGAAGCGCAGTCCAATGCCAGCATAATATCATCCCCAGGTCTGTATCCTGCTTTTTCTATCGCTTGGAGCAAAGTATCCAGAGCATCTTCCGTTCCCTTGAAAGTTGGTGCAAAACCTCCCTCATCCCCCACTGCTGTGGATAGTCCGCGAGATTTCAAAATAGATTTCAAATGATGGAAAATCTCCGTTCCTTTTCTAAGCGCATGAGAGAAAGAATCTGCCTTCACTGGCATAATCATAAACTCTTGGAACGCGATAGGAGCATCCGAGTGAGAACCTCCATTGATGACATTCATCATCGGAACAGGCAGAGTATTGGCATTTACACCGCCCACATATTTATAAAGAGGCATTCTAAGGTGCGCCGCTGCGGCTCTTGCCACTGCTAGAGAAACCCCAAGAATAGCATTAGCCCCGAGTTTTCCTTTATTTTTAGTTCCATCAGCCTCTATCATGATTTGGTCGATGAGGTTCTGCTGAGTGACAGGAAGCCCGATGATTTCAGGAGCGATGATTTCCCTTACATTTTCTACAGCTTTTTCCACGCCTTTTCCTAAAAACTCTGCGCCGCCGTCACGAAGCTCCACCGCCTCATGTTCCCCTGTGGATGCCCCAGAAGGCACTGCTGCGCGCCCCATGGCACCGCTGTCTGTAAATACATCTACCTCCACAGTAGGATTACCGCGAGAGTCTAAAATCTGTCTTGCTTCGATGAATGAAATAAATCCCATTTTAATATTTTTTAAGGTTATAATTAATTTTTATTCGTTTCACAAATCTAACGAAAACCTATGAATTCTAAAAATTATTTTCTATTTGAAGGGATTTTTTTTTTACTTACTTTTGAGAAAATTTTTCCTAAAAATGAAATCCACTTATACTGTCATCAATGCCTCGGCTGGATCGGGCAAAACTTATACCCTCGTACAGAGACTTCTAATGCTTTGTCTGGAAAATCCCAGCGAGCCTGATGCTGTTCGACATATCATTGCCCTTACTTTTACCAACAAGGCTGCCAATGAGATGAAAGAGCGAATACTCCAGTGGCTGGGAAAATTCACGGCTGAAAACTATGCCCAATGCCGCGAACTGCTAGACATACAGGAAAAATTCCGCCAACAGAGCAAAAATATTCCTATCGATGAGCTGCACCGCCGTTCCCAAGCGGTTTTGGACTATATTCTGCACCATTACTCCATGCTGAACATCGGCACGATAGATAGATTTAATTCTAAATTGGTGCGTTCTTTTTCCTATGAGCTGGGACTGGCGCAGAATTTTAATTTGGAAATTCAGCCCGAACCATACTTGATAGAAGCCGTAGACCAGATGCTGGACAAGATAGGTGGAGACAAAAAGGTATCGGAGACTTTCATAGATTTTGTGAATTATAGTCTGGATAATAACGAGCGGGTAAATCTGAGCCAAACGCTCTACCAATCGGCAAAGGAATTTGTAAAAGACATCCACTACAAAAGGCTTTTGGAGAATAAAGATTTTGACTGGGAAGCCTATGAAAACACAAAAAACAACATTAGAAAAAATCTCACCGAAATCAAAAAAGATTCTGTGAAAATAGCCCAGGATACGATATCCCTTATCAAAGAAAGAGGGCTGGAAATAGAGGATTTCTCTGGCGGTGGAAGAAACAGCATTGCCAAGTTTTTCTATGAAGTAGCAAAGTTCTACAACAAGGAGCGAAAAGATTTTCCTTTCCCATCTAGTGAAGAGTCCGCACTGGCAGTTTTTGAAAAAGGTGCTTCATCTAAGTCAAAACAAAAAGAGCAGGGTATTTTTGACATTCTCAGCCATTTGATGGAGAGCAGGAGAAAGCTCATCAGCAATTATATCCTGATGCAGAAAAAAGAAAAAATCCTTCACGCTCTGCTTCCGCTTCGGGTAAATAAGGAAATCCAAGATGAACTTACCAAAATAGAGGAAGAAAACGACTTGGTTCTGCTTTCTAAATTTAATATTATCATCAATGAAAACCTGAAAAACGAGCCTTCCGCTTTCATTTACGAAAAAGTGGGAACTCACTATCTGCACTACTTCTTTGATGAGTTTCAGGATACTTCGGCGCTGCAATGGCAGAATTTCCTGCCGCTGCGAGACCACACGATTTCTTCGGATAATACGAGTTTCACCCTTGTGGGAGACCCTAAACAGAGCATTTACCGCTTCCGAGGTGGAGAGAGCCAGCTGATGCTGAACATCATCAACCACAAAGAAAATGCGCCTGTCCCTGCCAATGTCATTTCACTAAAAGAAAACTACCGAAGCGCGAGGAACATCGTAAGGTTTAATAATGAACTTTACCAATACATATCCGAGCTGGGAGATTTTGAGCATAAAGAAATTTTTGGCGAAAAAGCCCAGCAGGAAGCCAAAACCAATATCAACGGAAGAGTAAGAGTAAATCTGATAGAAAACGCCAAAAAAGAGGATTTCTACCAAGATACCGCAGACCAGATGCAGCAGGACATTCAGCAGTGTCTAGATAATGGCTTTAGATTCTCGGATATTACCATCTTGTGCAGAGGGAATAATGATATATTCAACTATTCTCAACTTTTGGGAAGCAGAGAAGTGCTGTACAATGGAGAAAAAACCTTTATTAAAACCATCTCCGAACGAGGGCTTACGCTTAATCTCTCTAAAACCCTGAATGCTCTGATAGAATTTCTAAACTGGACAGCCGCTCCAAAAAGCAAGAAATTTCTAGTAATGCTGTTCTATTATCTCAATGATTTAGGACGAATCAAAATCCATGATTTTTCGGTAGAGATGCTGGAAATTCTGGCTATTGAAGAGCAGAAGGAATTATTTGACTTTATCAAAAAAAGATACGGACTGGATTTGGCACATTACCATATCCCAAACCTCAATCTTTACAACTTTATAGAACATTTCGTTTATGAATTTTCTGCCGAGGACAAGGAAATGGACTTCATTCTCAACTTCTTAGAAATGCTCTATGGATTTTCCCAAAACACAGGAATGACCCTGAAAGATTTCCTAAAATTCTGGGAAGAGGAAGGCAAAAACATCTCCATCCAAGCCTCCGAAAATATAGATGCCGTGCAGATAATGACCATCCACAAAGCCAAAGGGCTGGAATTCCCTGTGGTCTTCCTGCCGATGGAAAACAAAAGCCAAGATTCCAAATTCACAGAATGGTATGATTTGGAGGGAGAAAACGCTCTCAGCGCGGTGAATATTTCGGGCTTTGATAAAGGTTTAGAAACCTATGATGAGGATATCCAAATATTCAATAGTGAGAATGTCTATAAAAACTTCATCGACCGCCTCTGTGTGCAGTATGTAGCTACCACACGCCCTGTGGAACAGCTTTTCCTTTATCTGCAAAAGCCGAGCAACTCGGCTAATTATTTGGAAATATTTGATTTTGTAAATCAATACAATACGGAAAATGTGGACAACTTTGATTTATTTGAAACAAATGAAGATTTACTCAAAAAGAAAACAGCCCAAAAGAAAAAAGAATGGGCTACGATGAGCATTTCATCCATCCACAAACAGGGAGAATCGCTGGCTAATATCCAAATCGCCACGCCATCCAAAAGCTATCAAAAACGAAAAGAGAAAACAAGAATGGGTCTTCTCATTCACGATATTTTAGCGAAAATAAACCACAGAGATGATATGGAAAAGGTCTTGGAGAGTTTTTTCCGTTTGGGAACGATTACCGAGAAAGAAAAAGAAATCATTACAAAGAGAATTTCGCCAGTTCTAAACGATGAAAAATACGCTCCATATTTCAGCGGAAACGAGAAAGAAATCATCAATGAAAGAGAAATCCTCATCACTTTGGAGGATGGAGAGCAAAAATTCTACCGACCAGACCGCGTCATAAAAACGGAGGAAGGCTACATTATCGTTGATTTCAAAACAGGTGAAGAGGAAAGAGAAAAACACCAAAAACAGGTAAAAGATTACCAAAATGCCTTAGAAAAAACAGGCAAAAAGGTGATCGAGACAAAGCTTATTTATTTTGATAAATAATTTTAACCAAAAAAAGTAACATTATGAAAGATTCTCTAATGGGCATAGAAATAGAAAAAGTATTAGAAAACTGGGAAGTATCCATCGTGCATTTCCTGCCAAAAATAGTGGAGGCGGTCATCGTGCTTATTTTGTTTATCTTTTTAGCCAAAATAGCCAAAAGAATCAGTCGCCGAGCTTTCAAGGTTCATACAAACATTGCCCATATCATCGCTTCTACGGTTTATTGTTTCTTCCTGTTTTCAGGAGTTTATCTCGCTTTGGAGCTTTTGGGACTAGACAAAGTTTTCTCGCATCTGCTTGCAGGAGCTGGAATTGTGGGAATTATCGCTGGTTTTGCGTTCAAAGATGTAGCGTCTAATATTTTTGCGGGACTGCTTCTGAAAACCCACAGCCCATACAAGGAGGGCGACTGGGTGGAGATAGATGATAAATACGGCATTGTCACGCAGGTAAGTCTGATAACTACGACCATAAGAACCATTCCTGGGCAGGATGTTTTTATCCCAAATCAAATTATTTACAGCGGAACATTTACCAATTTTTCCACTTTGAAAAAAAGGAGAATTATCCTAAAAACAGGCGTTTCTTTTGGAGATGATTTGGAGTTTGTGCAGGCTACCGCTCTTGATGAAATCAAGAAAATAAAAACTCTGCTTCCTGATGAAAAAGTGGATCTATATTTCACAAATATCGGAAATTCTACGCTTGATTTTGTACTTCGGTTTTGGATAAAATTTGAAACCAATGATGATTTCTACGAAGCCATGAACGAAGCCATCATACGAATAAAGAAACGCTTTGACAAGGAAAATATTTGTCTAGCCTACCCAGTTACTACGCTGGATTTTGGCGTAAAAGGCGGCGTAAATATCTTTGACAAAGAAATAAAAATCAATAAAAACTAAACTTTTCCTTTAATAAAAATGTGTAGGAAAAGCCTTTTTAGGCGTTTGGTTTAGGATATTCAGTTTTATCCAAGAGTAAAGAAATCCCCATCCGTAGGAAAACATCTGGACATAAGTGGTGACAATGGTCAGCACCGAAATCGGCAGGCTTTTCATCTTAAATAAAGAATGAGTGAATATCAACAAAGTATAAAAAGCGTATAGCAAAAGCGGTATTTTTGTCCAAAAACCAAGCAGCAAGCTTCCTAAAAAACCTAACAAAAACAAGGACGGAAACCAAAAAGTAGGTTTCGTGTATTGAGGGTGGCGCTGATTGAGAATAGGTCTGGCAACACCAAACTGATAGACTTGTTTTGAGAATTTTTTCAGGCTCGTTCTTCGTTTGTGATAAACGGCGATATTTTCGTAAAAACAAGTGCTGTAGCCATTTTCCCAAAGCCTCATGGAAAGGTCTGGGTCTTCGCCGATTCTCATATCCGAGAAACCTCCCACCGCCGAAAAAACAACCTTATTCACTCCCATATTAAAACTTCTAGGCTGAAATTTACTGACTGCTTTCTTGCTTCCACGAATTCCCCCTGTTGTAAAAACAGAAGTCATAGAATAGGAAATTGCCTTTTGTAGATTGGAGAAGTTTTCATCAGCTTTATCCGCTCCACCAAAAGCATCGGTCGGTTCAGTTTGAAGATTATTTTTAATGTTTTTAATGTAATCCCTTGGGACGACTACATCGCTATCCAAGAAAACCAGCCAGCTGTTTTTAGCGCGTTCTGCTCCGTAATTTCGGCTGAGCCCTGGCCCTGAATTTTGTTTTTTAAAATACTGAATGTCTAGTTTCCCTTGATACAAATCCACCACAGGAAGCAGCTCCACGGAAGAGCCGTCATCCACTATGACTATTTCAAAATCCTTATCCTCTTGGACAAGAAGCGAGTCCAGCAGTTCTGTGAGTTCGTCCCTGCGGTTATAGATAGCAACAATGATGGAAATAGAAACATCCACGATTTTATTTTTTTAGCAAAAATAACTAAATCCATCCATAAATGAAAAAACTTTGACAAAAGAGTCTTGCCAAAGTTTTTTCTACTAATCTAATAAAATTTATTTCAGTTTTTTCTTAATCGCTACTTCTTCGTAGATTTCAAGAAGGTCACCTACTTCTATATCATTATAGCCTTTTAGGTTAAGACCACATTCATAGCCTTTGGTTACTTCTTTCACATCATCCTTGTAGCGTTTAAGGCTTTCCAGCTCGCCATCGTATTTTACGATTCCATCTCTCAATAGACGAACTTTAGAATTTCTTGTCACCTTACCAGAAAGCACCATACATCCTGCGATACTTCCCACTTTAGAGATTTTGAACACCTCACGGATTTCTACATTACCCACCACTTGTTCTCTAATCTCTGGTGAAAGCATTCCTTCCATAGCTTCTTTCACATCATCTATGGCATCGTAGATTACGGAGTAAGTTCTGATTTCTATCTCTTCTTTCTCTGCAAGGTCTTTTGCATTCGCTCCAGCTCTTACATTAAATCCGATAACGATAGCATCCGAAGCTGTCGCAAGCAAGATGTCGCTCTCTGTAATCTGTCCTACGCCTTTATGAAGAATATTGACTTGGATTTCCTCTGTAGATAATCTCTGAAGCATATCCGTAAGGGCTTCCACAGAACCATCCACATCTCCTTTTAGGATAATGTTCAGCTCTTTGAAATCTCCAAGGGCTATTCTTCGTCCGATTTCGTCCAGAGTCAAATGTTTCTTCGTTCTTATTGTCTGCTCTCTTTGGAGCTGTTCTCTCTTATTTGCAATAGATTTTGCTTCTCTTTCATCTTCATAAACCTTAAATTTATCCCCTGCCGTAGGTGCTCCATCTAAACCTAAGATTGTCACTGGCGTAGAAGGTCCTACTTTTTGAAGGTTATGCCCTCTTTCATCCAGCATGGCTTTTACTTTACCGTGGTTTTTCCCAGCAAGCACATAATCTCCTACTTTGAGTGTTCCTGCCTGAACCAAAAGTGTAGAAACATACCCTCTTCCTTTGTCCAAAGATGCCTCTATCACTACCCCAGATGCTGGTTTATTAGGATTAGCTTTTAAATCCAATAAATCAGCTTGAAGGAGAACTTTTTCTAAAAGTAAATCTACATTATTACCAAATTTAGCTGAAATCTCCTGAGCCTGAACATTTCCTCCCCATTCTTCCACCAAGATGTTCAATCCTGAAAGCTGCTCACGGATTTTATCTGGGTTGGCATTAGGTTTATCTACTTTGTTTAATGCTATAATCATAGGTACGCCTGCCGCCTGCGCGTGGGAAATCGCCTCTTTGGTCTGTGGCATCACCTCATCATCGGCTGCGATAACGATGATTGCTACATCCGTTACCTGCGCTCCTCTGGCTCTCATCGCTGTAAACGCCTCGTGCCCAGGAGTATCCAAGAAAGTAATGTGTCTACCATTCTCCAGCTGAACGCTGTATGCACCGATGTGTTGAGTAATTCCTCCCGACTCACCAGCGATAACATTCGTTTTTCTGATATAGTCCAGTAATGATGTCTTACCGTGGTCCACATGCCCCATCACAGTAACGATAGGTGCTCTTGGCAATAAATCTTCTTCGCTGTCTTCAGTTTCCTCTTCTGAGTTATCTTCCAAATCAGCATCGGAGAATTCTATTTTATACCCAAATTCATCTGCTACCAATGTCAGGATATCGGCTTCCAATCTTTGATTCATGGTCACCATTACCCCAAGCGAGAAACATGCTGAAATAACCTCCGTAGGACTCACATCCATAAGAGCCGCAAGTTCGTTCACTGTAATGAACTCGGTAACTTTCAGAGTTCTATCCTGTGCTTCTAGCTCCTGCTGAAGTTCATCTTGCTCTCTACGGAAATTTCTTTTTTCTTTTCTGTATTTAGCTCCTTTGGACTTACCGCCTTTGTTGGTAAGTTTTTCCAAAGTTTCTTTGATTTGATTTTTTACTTGCTCATCTGTAAGCTCCACAGGCATTACTCGCTCTCTCTTTCCTCCTTTTTTGCCTCCTTTATCGCGGTTTCCTCCTTGCTGCTTATCTTTAGCAAATTTTTTATCCGTTCCTGCTTTGTTATTAGCTGGTTTAGCATCCTCTCCAGCAGGTTTTTGGATTCTTTTTCTTTGTTTCTTCTTGTCAGCAGGTTTTGGTTTTGTTTCAAACTGAGACAAATCTATTTTTTCGGTCTGAAGGATTTTTGGCCCATCCAGTTTTTGATATTTGGTTTCTATCTTCTCTGGTTCGGAAGACTCTTCAGTATCCACAACAGGTTTTGCCTCTGCCTTAGGCTCTGCTTTTGGTTTTGGTTCAGCCTTAGGCTCAGTTTTTTTCTCTTTTGTAGTTTCTGGTTTAGGAGCTACCACTTCCTCTTTCACAGCTTCTTTTGGTGAAGCTGCTTCCACTTCTTTTTCCTTTTTAGGCTTCGCCTCCAGATCTATTTTGCCTATAATCTTTGTTTTAGGAGCCTGAGCCTTAATCACTTCTGGAGCTTTGGGTTCTTCTGTTTCTAATTTCACCTCTGGAACTTTAGAAATCACCACCTCCTGTGAAGCCTCTTTCTGCTTCTTATCAGCTGCAAATTCCTGCTCTAATGCGGAGAAAGCCTCTGCTTCCAACAACACATTGGGATTGCTATCAATCTCAAACCCTTTACTCTGCAAAAACTCTACTGCCCTTGGAATGGAAATATTAAGTTCCTTTGCTGCTTTATTTAATCTGATTTTTGGCATATTTTTACTTTTTGTTCAGCCAAAGCTGAATACTTTTGTTTTTTTTGTTTATTCTATTATATTTTAGATTTAGACATAGGAGATTTATTCTAATTCTTCTCTCAAGATTTTCTTAACCTCTTCTATTGTCTCTTCTTCTAAATCTACTAAATTAAGCAATACATCAGTATCCTTGTCTAGGACACTTCTCGCTGTATCCAGCCCTACTTTTGTAAATTCATCTATAATCCACTGCTCGATTTCATCATCGAACTCTTTCAATTCTACATCATCATCTTCTTGTTTCTCTCTATATACATCTATTTCATAATCTGTAAGCCAAGAAGCCAATTTGATGTTTTGTCCTTGTTTTCCGATGATTTTTGAAATTTCTTCTACTGGAGCATATACTAGTGCGTAGTGGTCTTCTTCATTAATTTCCACCTTGTTGATTTCCACACCTCCCAATGCTCTTTTTACCAATACTTCTGGGTTTTTAGACCACTGAATCACATCGATGTTTTCATTTCTAAGCTCTCTCACCACGCCGTGAATTCTAGAACCTTTCACACCCACACAAGCGCCCACAGGGTCTATCCTTTCATCCAAGGCATCTACAGCGATTTTCGCTTTTTCACCTGGGATTCTTACTGCTTTTTTCAAGATGATAGTTCCATCCAATATTTCTGGAATTTCTAGTTCTAAAAGTTTTTCTAAGAACTTAGGCGCTGTTCTTGAAACGATAATCTGAGGTTTAGAACCTTTGAAATCAACTTTTTCAATTACCGCTCTTATGCTTTCTCCTTTCTTAAAGAAATCTGTCGGAATCTGGTTTTCTTTTGGTAAAATGTATTCATTCCCTTCATCATCCAAGATGATAACCTGCTTACCACGGATGTGGTGCACTTCTCCTACAACCACTTCACCTATTCTATCCTTGAACATCTCATACATTGCAGCATTATTATGCTCTTGTAATTTTGTCGCTAAAATTTGTTTCAATGTCAAGATGTTTCTTCGCCCTAATTGTGCCAATGGGATTTCTTGGGTAAATTCCTCTCCCACCTCGAATGTAGGGTCTATTTTTTTCGCTTCAGAGATTTCTATTTCCAAATCGTCATCTTCTGACATCTGGTCTTCAACGATTTTTTTATTCAAAAATATCTGAAAATCTCCCTTGTCAGGGTTTACAATTACATCAAAATGGTCATCGGAATCGTATCTTTTTTTCAGCAAGGTTTTTAGCGAATCTTCTATAATCGCCATCAAATCTATCTTACTAATCCCTTTTTCATCTTTAAAATCACCAAAAGATTCGATTAATGCTAAATTATCCATATTTTTTTACTTTGACTAAAATTTTTAAAACTTAATTACTATCATTGCTCTCTTTATGCTTTGGTAAGGGATTTCCCTTTGTTCCTCCACATCTTCTTTTCCTTTTCCTACGAGTTTCGGTCTTCTATACCTCAGCATCAAAACTATTTTTTCTTCATCGGCTTCCAGCAGTTCTCCCTTAATCACTTCTCCTTCCTCCGTCGTGACTTCGAGCTCTCTTCCTACATTCTTCTTGTATTGTCTTGGCAGCTTGAGAGGTTCGCTCAGTCCTGCACTCATCACTTGAAGAGAAAAATCCACTTCTTCCCTATCCAGATTAAACTCTATCGCCCTGCTAGCATCTAAACAATCCTGAATAGAAAGCGACTCATCTCCATCCAAAACAACCACCACATCATTTCCTGCAGATATTTTCAAATCAACCAAATAAACATCTTTTCTTTCTTCTAAGAATGTCTGTATCAGCTCTTCTACCCTTGTCTTAAAATCCATATTTTCGCGTTATTTCAGGATATATAAAAAAGGCCTTCCTTTGAAGCCTTTCCATCATTATTCCCGTAAATCTGTGTGCAAATTTAAGAAAATTATTCATTTATAGCAAATTATCGCCGAAAAGATTTTATTTCACTAAAAAATATTACCTTTGTAGATTGAAAAGATTTTTATACTAAATGAATATTGCAATTGTAGGAACAGGATATGTAGGGCTGGTTACAGGAACCACTCTAGCTGAGCTAGGAAACACAGTTTATTGTGTAGATATAGATGAAACAAAAGTAGAAAACATGAAAAAGGGAATTGTTCCCATCTACGAACCTGGCTTGGAAGAAATATTTTTAAGAAACATACAGGCGAACAGATTGTTTTTTACTACTCAACTAAAAGAAGCATTAGATCAGTGTGATGTAATCTACCTCGCTTTACCAACACCTCCTGGTGAGGATGGCAGTGCAGACCTTTCTTATGTTCTGAAGGTTTCCGAAAACATCGGTGAGCTGATGACTTCTTACAAAGTGATTGTCAATAAATCAACCGTTCCAGTAGGCACAGCGGACAGAGTGAGAGAGAACATTTCTGCGAAAACAGAAATCCCTTTTGATGTGGTTTCTAATCCAGAATTTCTCCGCGAAGGATTCGCTGTAGAAGATTCTATGAACCCTGCCAGAATCGTAGTAGGTTCTAGTTCGGACAAGGCTAAAAATATCATTGCCCAAATCTACCAGCCATTCACTAACACGGGAGTTCCTATCATTTTCATGGATGAAAAATCTTCGGAACTGACTAAATATGCAGCCAATTCGTTCCTTGCTGTGAAAATCACTTTCATGAACGAAATCGCAAACTACTGCGAAAAAGTAGGAGCCGATGTAGACAAAGTAAGGCTCGGTATGGGAAGTGATGACAGAATCGGGCATCGTTTCCTTTTCCCAGGAATAGGCTACGGAGGAAGCTGTTTTCCGAAAGATGTGAAAGCCCTCATCAAATCAGGAAAAGAAGAAAACTTTGATTTCCAAATCCTTAACGCCACTGAAAATGTAAATAAAGCTCAAAAAGTAATTCTCGTTTCTGAGATTGAAAAATATTTCGGCGGAAACATCAAAGATAAGAAAATCGCGATGTGGGGACTTGCATTTAAAGCAAATACTGATGACATCAGAGAAGCTTCATCTTTGGATAATATTTCTCTTTTGTTGGAAAAAGGAGCAAAAATAACGGCTTATGATGCCATCGCAGAGGAAAATGTAAAGAAAATCTTTGGCGACAAAATAGAATATACCAAAGACATGTATTCTTGCCTAGAAAACGCTGACTGTCTGCTGATAGCGACAGAATGGAGCGAGTTCAAAAATCCTAACTTCCAGCTTATGGCAGAAAAGATGAAAAACAAAGCCATTTTTGATGGTAGAAATATGTTCTCTATTGACCAAATAGAAAATACAGGATTTTATTATAAATCTATCGGTAGAAAAACTATAAAATAAAAAACACTAAAAATATGGGACTTTTTGATTTTTTCAAGAAAAAAGAGACAAAGGAAACTCCAACACATGAAAAGGAGAATAACAGCATAGCGCTTTCTATGCCGATGTTCAAAGGTGGAAGCTATTCGCTGGATAAAGTTTTAGAAGATTTAAAATCCCACTGGGGACTAGAAGTTTCTGAAATCTCTGGTGATGATGAAGTCACAACGCTCATTATCAATGGAATGATGGCTGCCATTGCAAAAATGCCAGCGCCTATTCCAAGCGAGGATTTAGAATCAATATTTGGGTATTCTTACCTTTGGAATAATGTAGAAAAAGAAGTTTCAGAGCATGACAACCACGCGATTGTTTCTATTTTAGACAAATCAAAAAGTCAGGTTGAGAAATTCTCTCTGATGACGATGATTAACGCCTCTATTCTCAGAACTTCTCCTGATGCGATAGGTATTTATCAAGGAAGCCAGACTCTGCTTCTTCCAAAAGGCTTGTATATTGACTTTGCAGACTTTTTATTAGAAGGGAATCTACCTGTGATTCTATGGATTTACATCGGACTTATCGGCTCAGAAGAAGGGAAAAACAGCATTTATACTTTTGGAATGAAAGATTTTGGGAAAGAGGAAATAGAAATCATCGACAGCCAAATGTCACGAAGTGATTTACATGACTTTATCCTTCCTGTTCTCAACTATATTTTAGCTTATGATGTTACTCTAAAAAATGGAGAAACTATCGGTTTTTCTGAGGAACAAAAAATAAAAATCACGGAATCCAAAGCGGTTTATTTGGATGGAAATTCTTTAAAATTAGAACTATAAAAATTATGAAATCTATCATTATCACTGGCGGAGCAGGATTTATCGGTTCTCATGTTGTTCGTGAGTTTGTGAAAAATCTCCCGCAAACGAAAATCATCAACCTTGATGCCCTTACATACGCAGGAAACCTTGAAAACCTGAAAGATATAGAAAACGAACCAAATTATATCTTTGAAAAAGCAGACATCACAAAACCTGAAGAACTAAAAAAGGTTTTTGAAAAACATAATCCAGATGCGGTGATACATCTCGCTGCGGAAAGCCATGTGGATAGAAGTATCACAGACCCAAATGCTTTCATCAATACCAATGTAATTGGGACTGCTAATCTTCTTAATCTTTGTAAAGAATTTTGGACACTGAATCCAGAGCATACACACGGAAGATTTCCTAATGAACCGAGAAAAAATCTTTTCTACCATGTTTCTACGGATGAAGTCTATGGTGCTTTGGGAGAGACTGGATTTTTCACTGAAGAAACTCCTTACGATCCAAAATCTCCGTATTCTGCGAGTAAAGCTGCCAGCGACCATTTGGTAAGAGCTTATGGAAACACTTATGGGCTTCCTTACATCGTTTCCAATTGTTCCAACAACTATGGTCCAAATCATTTCCCAGAGAAACTGATTCCACTTTGTATTTCTAATATTATCAACGAAAAACCACTGCCTATCTATGGCGATGGAAAATATACCCGTGACTGGCTGTTCGTGATAGACCACGCTCGTGCTATTTTCCAAATTTTCCATGAAGCGAAAACAGGAGAAACATACAACATTGGTGGGTTTAATGAGTGGCAGAATATTGATTTAATCAAAGAATTGATTAAGCAAATGGATGCAAAACTTGGAAATCCTGCTGGATATTCAGAAAAGCTAATCACTTTTGTGAAAGACCGCCCAGGGCATGACAAACGCTACGCTATAGACGCCACAAAACTGAATAAAGATTTAGGCTGGAAGCCTTCTGTAACTTTTGAAGAAGGTTTAGCGAAAACCATCGATTGGTTCCTAAGCAATAAAGATTGGCTGGAACATGTAACCAGCGGAGAATACCAAAAATACTACGAAAAACAGTATAGCTAATGATTTCTATTGTAAGTCCTGTTTACCGAGCTGAAAAAATCCTTCCGATTCTCGTTTCTGAAATTAATTTAGTAATGGAGAGAATCGGCGAGGACTACGAAATCATATTGGTAGACGACCGCAGTCCTGACAACTCTTGGGAAGTGATGAAAGTGCTTTCCAGCCAAAATCCTAAGATAAAAAGCATTCGGCTGAGCAGAAATTTTGGTCAGCATAGTGCTATTTTTGCTGGACTTACAAAAACAAAAGGCGACTGGGTGGTAGTAATGGACTGCGATATGCAGGACCAGCCCAAAGAAATAGCCAAGCTCTACAAAAAGGCATTAGAGGGATACGATATCGTTTTAGGACAGAGAGAAAACCGAAAAGATAAATTCCTGAAAAAGTTATCATCCAAACTTTTTTACAAAGTGTTTAATTACTTATCGGGAGGGCAATTTAATAATGAAATTGGTAATTTTGGTATTTATAAGAAAAAGGTCATTGATTCTATTCTGAATATCAATGATTATATTAAATTCTTTCCTCTATTTATAAATTGGGTAGGTTTTAAAAGCACTTCCATTCCTATAGAACATAGCAGCCGTGAGGAAGGGAAATCATCTTATAGTATATCTCGGTTATTAAAATTAGCCTTCAATGTAATTATATCTTTTTCGGACAAACCGCTTAGGTTATTTATAAATTTTGGATTAGGGATTTCTATTTTATCTTTTATTTTAGGTATTTATTATCTTTATCTAGCTGTTACACACAGAATTACACAACCAGGGTTTAGTTCACTAATATTATCCATTTGGTTTTTGTCTGGAATTATTATCAGTTGTATAGGCATCGTTGGAGTATATTTAGGAAAAACTTTTGACCAAACTAAAAATCGTCCTACTTTTATAATAGATGAGGAATTATGAAAATAAAGCATTTACAATGGGACTCTGATTTTTTTAATAAAAAGATAGGAGAATTATCTCCAAATCAAACTATAAAAGTTCCTTTCAATCTTACACAGGATTATGATTTGATTATTGTTAAACAAACCCAAGATTTTTCTTGTGAAATTGATGGATATGAGAAAACTTTTAAAGAAACCAAAGTTTTATTTGAAAAAAAACTAACTCTTGATAATGTTAATGAGACAGTAATAGAAGATACCGATTTTCAAAATAAACCACCACAAGATTTCTACGATTTAGCGTATGAAAGTGGGAAATACAGCCGATTTAAACTTGATTTAAATCTAAAAAGCAAGTTTCAAGATATTTATAGAAAATGGGTGGATAACAGCTTGAATAAAACTTTTGCTGAAAAGGTATTTTACATAAATTCAGAAGAGACCATTGGTGGGTTTGTCACAGTGCAAAGAGATGGAAACACAGCAAAAATAGGGTTAATTGCTGTTAATCCGAATATTCAAGGAAAAGGAATTGGAACAAAACTCCTTCAAGCAGCAGAATATTATGCCATAAAAAACAATATGGACAAAATGCTGATTCCTACACAAAAGGAAAATGTTTCAGCTTGTAATTTTTACAAAAAAAACGGATACTCTGTGAAAGAAGAGACCCTTATAAAACATTATTGGAGAATATGATACCATTCAATAAACCTTATCTTACTGGTAAAGAAATGCAATATATAGAAGAAGCTGTAAAATCAGGGAAAATCTCTGGAAATGGCTTTTTTACTAAAAAATGTCAAGAATTCTTTGAAAAAGAATTTGGTTTCAAAAAAACGCTGCTTACCACTTCCTGCACAGATGGATTAGAGATGGCTGCTATTTTGGCAGATATCAAGGAAGGTGACGAGGTTATCGTTCCTAGTTTTACTTTCGTATCCACAGCACTGGCATTTGTAAGACAGGGCGCTGATATCGTTTTTGCAGATTCTTATTCTAACAATCCTAATATAGATGCTGACCAAATAGAAGCTTTAATCACCGAAAAAACCAAAGCTATCGTAGTGGTTCATTACGCTGGTGTAGCTTGTGATATGGATAAAATAATGTCTATAGCTAACAAACACGGAATCATCGTAATAGAAGATGCTGCACAGGCTATCGACAGTTACTATATTTCCAAAGACGGAACAAAAAAAGCACTGGGAAGCATAGGGCATCTTTCTGCTTTTTCGTTTCATGAGACCAAAAATATCATCTCAGGAGAAGGAGGAATGCTCTGCATCAACGATGACCGCTTTATCCAAAGAGCGGAAATCATCTGGGAAAAAGGAACAAACCGTTCGCAGTTTTTCAGAGGCGAAGTAGATAAATACAGCTGGGTAGACACAGGGTCTTCTTTCCTGCCGAGCGAGATTATCTCTGCTTTTCTTTGGGCTCAGATAGAAAACATGAGAGACATTCAGGATAAGAGAATTAAAATCTGGAATCGTTATTATGAAGGACTTTCCAGCTTTGAACCTGTTTCTATTAAAAAACCAAAACTTCCTCTCGTTCCAGAATACGCAACTAACAACGCCCATATGTTTTATCTGGTTTGTGATAATGTAGATGACAGAACAAAATTCATCCAACACCTGAAAGACAAAGGAATTCTATCCGTTTTCCATTATCTTTCTCTGCACAAGAGTTCTTATTATGAAAAATATTCTACCCGAAAAAGTGAGCTGCCAAACTCAGATATGTTTTCTGACTGTCTCGTAAGGCTTCCTCTTTTCTACGAACTTACCGATGAACAGGTGGAATACATCATCAACACGATAAAAGAATTATGAGAATAGAAAAAACTATTTTTTTATTAACTGCATTATTTTTTATCTTATTACAAGGGGCATTTGTCTTACTTGGAGATAATGCTGTGCTATCTGATGACCTAAATCATTTGGAAATATTATACCAATATCAAGAAGGAAAATACAGTATATCGGATGTTTATAATCTATACACTTCCGACCCTAACAGACACACACGCCCAATTTCTCCTATTGTGATAACATTGGCAACTTATTTAGGTGGATTTTGGACACCTTTGTTTTTCATTCATAATTTTCTATTTCCCATCGCCGCATGGTTATTAAAACTAATTTTAGATAAGTTTTTTAGTGAATATAGTGCTTTTACGCTATTGGTTTGTATATTGGCCACTATATTTCCTTTATCCTCGTCTAATCTATTCTCTTTTGTGATGGGAGGTGTTAGCTGGGTATATATATTATATTTTCTAAGTTTAATGCTATTAACTAAAAAAAATCTACATTATCACCTGATTTCTGGTTTGTTACTTGGGATTTCTCTATTATTTTATGAATTACATTTATTTTTGATTCCTTTATCCATATTTATTTTAGTCATCACCAACAGAGAAAAAAAACTACTAAAACTATCCCTTTCTATAGGTTTAGGCTTATTCATCGCTGCATTTTATAAGTTTTTTTTAGTAAAAATCATCTATCCCGAACATTTCGATTATGCAGCATCTAAGGTTACTTTTAGTCTTTCAAGCAGCTTTATTTTAATTTTTTCTTTTTTCAAATTATTCATCCTTGACTTTGCATATATTGCTAAACAAAGCATCTTAGCGATTTCTGATTATTCTGGATTTGATTATATTTTATTAACTCTTGGACTTATTATTTCTGGAATGGTATCCATTTTCTGTAAATTTGATAAAACCATCCCAAAACGCTATTTTTTAGTGTTTTTAAGCATCTTTTTGATGACAGTCGTTGTTTTCTTTATTTCTCAATATCCCATGACCTCATTTAGTTTTGAGAACAGAATTTTACTTTGGGTCAAAATTTCTTCTTCCTTACTTTTAGGATATTTGATTTACAACGGTTTGGCTTTTACAAAAAAGAAAAGTTATCAAAATTTTCTAAAAATCATATTATTTTTATTTTTATCCACTAATTTTATTTGTGTTATTTCCGAAAAAAACTCTTGGATCTACGCCAGCAATTATAATAAAAACCTCATCAAAAGTTTAGGCTCTCATCTTCCCAAAAACATAAAAGATGAAAAAATCGTCATTATACAAAATGACACAAACTATGATAAACTCATCACAGATGAAAAAACATTAAAAGCATCTTATGAGATGAGAGCAGCACTGGTTTTATATACTCCACAAGTTTTTATAAATGGTGCTAATATATACAGAATCAGCACTAAAGACACCTATTTATATTCTATTTTTGGAAAAAAACTGAACAATAGGCCTCGTTCAGAAATCAAAGAAACCGAAACAGGATTTATTTTAGGTAAAGACAAAATAAATTTCCCTTTTTATGTTTTTGATTATGCTGACAATTCTTTACATTTGGTAAAAAATAAAAGTGATTATAACAAGTTTCTAAAATAATAAAATATAATGAAAGGAATAATTCTCGCGGGAGGTTCTGGGACAAGACTCTATCCGCTTACCATCGCAGTAAGTAAGCAGTTAATGCCTGTATATGACAAGCCTATGATTTATTTCCCTATTTCTACCCTTCTATTGGCAGGAATCAGAGAAATACTTATCATCACTACGCCGCACGACCAAGAGGCTTTCAAAAAACTATTGGGAGACGGTTCACAAATCGGGTGCAAGTTTGAATACAAAGTTCAGCCTTCTCCAGATGGACTGGCTCAGGCGTTTATTTTAGGCGAAGAGTTCATCGGAACGGACTCTGTAGCGCTGGTTTTGGGCGATAATATTTTCTACGGCTCTGGTCTTCCTCAGCTATTGGAAAGCAAAACCCAAGTGAAAGGCGGCTGCGTATTTGCCTACCCTGTTTCCGACCCCGAAAGATACGGTGTAGTAGAATTTGATGAAAACCAAAAAGCCGTTTCCATAGAAGAAAAACCTGCCGTGCCAAAGTCCAACTATGCCGTGCCTGGTCTTTATTTCTATGACAATTCCGTGGTAGAATATGCTAAAAACCTAAAACCTTCGGCAAGAGGAGAATTGGAAATTACTGATATCAATAAAATTTATCTTGAAAAAGGTCAGTTAGAAGTAGGTGTGATGAGCCGAGGAACAGCTTGGCTCGATACAGGGACTTTTGATTCCCTTCACGAGGCGTCTGAATTCGTAAAAGTTCTTGAAAAAAGACAAGGCGTGAAAATCTCCTGCATTGAAGAGATTGCCTACAAAAAAGGATTTATCAACAAGGAACAACTTCTAAAATCTGCCGAAAAATACGGAAAAAGCGGCTACGGAGATTATCTTAAAAAGCTGATAAAATAATTTAAAAACCTCAATAAAAAATCCCTCTTAAATGAGGGATTTTTATTTTTTGTTATATAGCGGTTGGTGTATTCTTACATTCTATCCACCACACCTATTCCGAGCAGATGTAAAGACTTTCTAATCACCACACCTGTGAGCTGTGACAGATACAGTCGGAATTTCTTCACATCTTCGTTTTCGTTGTTCAAAATCGGATTGTTTTGGTAAAAAGCATTGTAGAGTTTCACCACTTCATAAACATAATTAGCCAAATGAGCAGGGCTGAGTGCCGCCGCCGCTTTGCTTACAGTTTCCTTGTATTCGCTAAGGGCAATGATAAGTTCTTTCTCGTTCTCACTAAGAGCGATATTTTCAGAGAAATTGAAATCCGTTCCTTCGGCTCTTTTTAGCAAAGACTGAATTCTAGCGTAAGCATACTGAATGAAAGGCCCTGTATTCCCATTGAAATCCACACTTTCCTCTGGATTGAAAAGCATTTTTTTCTTCGGATCTACTTTCAGCATAAAATATTTCAACGCTCCAAGACCTACGATTTCATAAGATTTTTCTTTTTCCTCTTC
>JABCOA020000103.1 GCA_013333875.2 Flavobacteriaceae bacterium
GCAGTCATCCCAAGCAGAAAAAAACCAGCAAAAAGTAAAAACAAATAGTTAGCAGGTTTCGGCAGGAAACTCAAAGCATTATCCACATATTTTATAACATCTCCACGAAACTGCGCTCCCGTCTGATAGGTAGGCATCCCGCCAAACATGGCATCACTCCAGTAGGTTTCCTCGCCATGCTTTGCACGATAGTCTAAAAGCTCCTTTGCACCGCCTTTATACTGGACTATATCATGCTGTATAATTTCTTTTCCTTGGAAAACAGGATTAGTATAAATCAAGGCGATAGCAATGAACAAAATAAGGCTTCCTGCTATATAAAAAATATTTTTATTCTCTTTAAACATAGTTTTAAAACTTAAAAAATCTGCCCAAAAATACTATTTTAATATGGATTTTTATAAAACATTATACAAAAAAGAAAAAATTTACTTTTTTTGAAACGAAAAAAGCATAAGATAAGTCGTTTTATCCTATGCTTTCTATCAATTTTTCAGATTAAATCTAATCTTTTACTTCTTCGTAATCTACCGTTTCTGCATCCCATTTTATATCTTTTTTAAATTCCTTTTTAGATGCAGAACTGCTGTTATTTCTTTGATTTTGATATTCTCTCTGCTGTGCATTTGCAGCTTTATAAAACTTAAAAAACACAGACCTTCTGATAAACTGCAAAATCAGATAACATATAAAACAAAATAAAATAAATGCTATCAGTTTTCCCATAACAATTTAGTTTATTGTAATTGTACTGTCAGAGGTTTGAGTGACGGATTCTGTTCGTTTTCCATCTGTCATGCTCTGTTTATTAGTTGTTTTGATATTAAGGCTAGATTTTTTAATCCATCCTGTATTTTGATCTATCGTGATATTCCCCTGCTGAGTTCCTTCTATACTTATAGTAGCGGTAACTCCCTGCTGAGTCTGTTTTTCAGATTTTAGAGGAATTCCTCCTTTTATAGAAATCTCTGCGATACCATTTTCTACCTTTGCGAGAGTATAAGTAACAGAAGATTTCACCTTTCCATCTGGAGTGATGTTGTCCGTTTCTGTCCAGCTCTCTCCTATTTTCACTCCTTTTTTAGGTAAAATATTGATTCCTTTGGAGAATTCTTCTTTTATCATTTTTTCATTAAAACCTTGTTTAAACTGCTCTATGAAAGCCTTTTTAGCTTTTGCATCTTTGATTAGAGGCGAAACAGCTTTCTCTATTTTTGCATAAAGGTCATTGATTCCAGAAATGGAAATCACCTCTCCATTTTCCTTCATTTTAACGGTAAACTTGCTTCCTGCCAATACCTTGTTGATATTCCAAATGTTTTTCAGCTGTTCTTCCTTCGGTGCTGCAGCTTTGGTATCTACTACTACTGTTTTTCCTTCAGCTGTAGAAGACATTTTCTTTCCTACAATATTCAAAGTCAGTTCATAAACACCATTTTCAAAATTTTCCACCACTATATTTCTCTCATCTACTACTTCCTGTGTTCCACTCATGGATTTTCCTGTGTGGTCTTTGATGGTTTGGATTTCTTTCTGTGTTGAAGAAAATGGATAAGTCTTCCCTTTCTCCAAAACAAATTTCTGCGTATAAACTCCCGCACTATCCGAAATTGCCATTACCACTGGCGCTGCTTTTTCTTCTTCTGTTGTAGTATTTCCTGCGTTTTCAGTAGTTGTAGTTGATTTTTTATCGGTATTTTCAGTTGATTTTTTATCTTGACTACACGCCACAAGGGTCATTCCTATGATTCCTATTGCTAAAATTCTCTTTATCATTTTATAATTATTATTTTAAAGTTTAACTTAATCTCTGTCTTACCGCTTCATAAAGCACCGCTCCACAAGCCACGGATACATTGAGCGACTGAGTTTTTCCCTGCATTGGGAGTTTTATTTTCTCATCCGAGTGATGGAGAACTTCTTTAGAAATTCCCGTTTCCTCATTACCCATCACAATCGCACATGGCTCACGAAAATCAACCTCGTAGAGCAATTTCTGTGCCTTTTCCGTAGAGGCATAAACCAATATTCCCGACTGCTGGAGATAGTCCACCGTATGGGCAAGGTTTTTCTCTTTACATATTTTAATGTTATATAGCGCCCCTGCCGAAGTCTTCATCGCATCAGAATTGATAGGCGCCGCCCCTTTATCTGGGATAATTACAGCATCTACACCCACGCATTCAGCAGTTCTGCATATCGCCCCAAAATTCCGCACATCAGTCAATCTGTCCAAAATCAATAAAAACGGAACTTTTCCCTCTTCAAAAAGCTGTGGGACAACATCTTCCACCTTATAAAAAGCAACATCCGAGATGAAAGCCACCACGCCCTGATGATTTTTTCGGGTAAAGCGGTTTAGCTTCTCCACAGGAACATAATTTGCCCTGATTCCGTGCTTTGAGAGTAGTTTTTTCAGTTCTGCGATAATGTCGCCCTGCAGTCCATTTTGGATAAAAATTTTATCAATGGTTTTTCCTGCCTCTATGGCCTCTATCACTGGTCGCAGACCGAATATAAAGTCGTCTTTTTTATCTTGATTTCTATCTGTCATTTTCTTTATCCTAATAAAATTTTTCTTTGATCCATAACATGTCCGAGATGAATCCCTTCATGTATATTATTATAAATAATGGCATTTTCAATATTTTTCAACTCTAATCCAAAACTTGTGGAATAGGTTTTATACTCAGCAAAATATCCTTCATCATAATCAGAAGCCAACAGCTTGGAAGTTTCTTTTAATATAAAAGCCAAATTTTCTACATCTTCCTCCTCTTCATCAAAACACGGAAAAGTTCCCTTTTTATAGAGTTCTACCCATTTTTGGTCTACTCTAAAATCATTTCCTGTAAGGTAATAATGAAGAAGCTGCTGCGTGGCTACACAATGGGCTATATTCCAAAAAATATGATTATTAAATCCATCTGGAACCACAAAAAGAGCATCAAAAGGCGTTTCCAAAAGAAAAGTAGGTATATGAAACTTTAATATTGAATACCCAAAACACAATAGATGATAAACCTGCTACACCACCCGTACTAATGTCGTTTGGAAGTAAAAATATGGTCCAACCAATGCTGTACGAGATACACCCGATAGCAATCATGATGTAATCTAAAGTTTTTTGATAAAGTACCCTTTTTGAAATTGTTATAACCATTTATTAAGTCTATTTATTTTTTGCAAAAGTACTTATTTAAATTGAATAAAGCGATTTTAAAGCACAAAAAATGCCCCCATAAAGCATAAATTGCAATATGAAGGCATTCGCTTTTGATTTTATATATTATATTGTTTTTTGTATTGCATATTCTTTTTGTGGCGTTAAAAGAATATACTTATTTTACCTTTAAAGCTCGTGTGGCATTTAAAACAGCAAATACCATAACACCTACATCGGCAAAAACTGCCATTCCCATTGTTACTATACCAATGGTGGAAAGTACAAGTACTGCAACCTTAACGCCAATAGCAAATATTGCATTTTGGCGTGCAATACCTATTGTTCGACGAGAAATACCGATGGCTTTGACAATTTTGGAAGGTTTGTCGTCCATTAAAACTACATCTGCAGCTTCTATGGCTGCATCACTTCCAAGTGCTCCCATGGCTATGCCAATATCTGCTCGAGCTAATACTGGAGCATCGTTTATTCCATCGCCAACAAAAGCAAGCGTGTTGTTTGTCGATTTTTCGTTAAGCAGGCGTTCAACATGTTCAACTTTATCGGCAGGCATTAGTTCACTATAATGCTCATCTATACCTAATTGCTCAGATACAAAGTTTGCAACCTCTTTGTGGTCACCTGTTAACATTACAGTTTTTTCTATTCCCACTTTCTTTAATGATGTAATAGCGTGTGCAGAATCAGTTTTTATTTGGTCGGATATGATGATGTGCCCAGCATATACTCCGTCTATCCCAACATATATTATGGTACCTTTGAAGTGATTACATTTGTCGCAATTTGCTATTTCTGCTCCAATTGATTTCATCATTTTTTCATTTCCTACACATATGTTTTTGCCGTTGATTTCGGCAGAAATACCTTGACCGGCAATCTCTTTTATGTTTTCAACTTTACAATCACAAGAGTTGTCTTTGTAGGCATTACATAATGCAGTAGCAATGGGGTGAGTAGAATATTGCTCTACATGGGCTGCAAGATGCAAGAGTTCCTGTTCTGAAATATTATTTGGATGAATGGATTCCACCTCAAAAACACCACGAGTAAGCGTACCAGTTTTGTCAAATACAATTGTCTTGGTGCGTGCTAATGCTTCCATATAGTTGCCTCCTTTTATAAGAATACCAACATGTCCAGCACCACCAATACCACAGAAGAACGATAAAGGGATGGAAATCACTAAAGCACATGGACAACTTACAATAAGAAATGTAAGTGCACGATAAAGCCAAGTAAATAAAGCATCAGTATAGCTTGCAGCAAAAAATGGCGGAATAAACGCTAAAAAGAGGGCAGAAATAACTACTATAGGTGTGTAAATTCGTGCAAATCGACGAATGAAAGATTCGCTTTTTGATTTGCTTTCGCTTGCTTCTTCTACTAAATTTAAAATTTTGGATGCA
>JABCOA020000104.1 GCA_013333875.2 Flavobacteriaceae bacterium
CTTGTGTCGCTTTTTTACCTGAAAGGAACTGAATATCATCTATAATGAGGACATCCACCATTTGGTAAAAATTAGCAAATTCTGCTCTTTTCTCAGGATTTTTGGTATTCGCTACATTGATAAACTGCTGAATAAACTTCTCTGAAGGCACATAAACCACTATTTTATCTGGGAATTTGTTTTTAACTTCCAGACCTATCCCGTGAGCTATGTGAGTTTTCCCAACTCCCACACCTCCGTAAATGAAAAGTGGGTTAAAAGATGTCTGCCCTGGTCTATCTGCAATAGCCTTTGCAGCAGTAAAAGCAAATTTATTACTCTCTCCTTCTATGAAATTTTCAAAAGACAATGTAGGATTCAAATTTGACTCTACATTTACTTTTTTAATCCCAGGTATCGCGAAATGATTATTCCCTTTCCCAATGAAAGAAGGAGGCATTACTTCCTGTTTTTTAGGAGTTTGTAGGTTCGTAGCCTTATAGGTTACTTCCTTTTTTTCTTTTTCCTGTCCTTTTTCTGCTACAGCATACCAAAGTTTTATTCCCTTACCAAAATACTTTTTTAGGGCGACAGAAAGCAGGGAAATGTAATGTTCCTCTATATATTCTTTGTAGAAGTTGCTAGGAACTCCCAAAGTGAGATTACCATCCACAAAAGATAATGGACGAACCTTATCAAACAATAAGGCAAAAGAATCCTCTAATTTTTTAAGGTCTGACCCTTCCTCCGAAGAGGCAAGATTATCCCGCATAAAAAAGAGACAATTCTCCCACATTGTTTCTAAATTCCTTTCCATTTATATCTTTGAATTTATGGTTAAAATTAATTTGATTTTTTTAGAAAATTTCTCACCGAAATTGTGTGTCGCAAATATGAAAAATTTAATTTTTAAAAAAAATTTTTGCTCTATTGGTTTTTTAAAAATATATTTGTATGAAGTTTAAAATTTTAACAAATGATTAACATAACACACTCATTACGAGTTCGTTACGGAGAAACCGACCCTATGAAATATGTCTACTATGGTAACTATGCTGAGTATCTGGAAGTTGCCCGAGTTGAGCTTTTTCGTGCTATCGGAATTTCATACAATGAGATAGAAAAAAGAGGAATTTGGCTTCCCGTTTCGGAATATAAAATAAAATATATTCGCCCAGCAAAATACGATGACCTACTCTACATCCACACCAAAATCACAAAAAAACCTACCGCAAAAATAGAATTTCAATACGAAATTTTCAATTCTGAGGGAGAAAAACTCACCGAAGCCTCTACCATTCTATTTTTCCTCGATGCGCAGACACAAAAAATCATCCGATGCCCTAATTTTCTAATGGATTTAATAGACAAGCATTGGAAAGATGTTTAATCTAATCTAAATATTTTATTGATGAAAAACACTGATAAACAACCTATTGCATAGCACAAAATATCTTCCCATGAGAAATAATTTCCTATTATAATATAGGCTGGGCTTCCTTTTTGGAAGCCTAATTTTTCGGCAAGTTTGAAATACTGCAACATTTCCACAAAAACAGCGAAAACAAAGACAAAAAACAGTAGTTTGTTTTTATTTCTGTATTCGAAAAACGAGTTTATAAGCATATAAACGAAAACCACCACCAAAATATCTCCCACAAAAGCCCTCACAAAATACCAGTCTTTCAGAATGGTAGCGATGGCCACTTCTATACTGAAAATCAGCAGAGAAAGAAGAAAATATTTTAAACTAAATCTAAATTTCATATCTCGTGCAAAATTAGGGTTCTTTTTGGTTTTATTCTTCTTTTTCTTGAATTTCATTTTTTCAAAAACATGATAAATATCATATTCTTATTTTTATTTAGTATAAATAAGATTTATTTATCTTTGCAGAAATTTTAAATAAGTTTAGTTATGAAAAAAGTATTTTTAAGTTTGGTATTTGGAGCTTTGACATTGGCTTCTTGTAGTAGAGATGATAACAATGAAGTTACTCCAAATGTAACTGACAATTCAAAAGAAGCGACAGTAGATGCCAGCGCCTCTGGAACATGGAAATATTTCTCTTTTGAAAAAGGGACAGAAGTAACGGTGACTGACCCTAAGAATGATCTTACTTGGGACATCGCTTTCCAAAGATATTATATTAAGACTAATAGTGGAGTTTCTGGAAATGGAAATGGAGGAGTATTCAAAACTGATAGTAAAGAGCTTAGCGCACTAAAACAAGCTCCTACTACTGGTTATACAGCTGATGATAAAAAGGAAACTGTACAACTTGGCTATCCACCAGTAGATACTGAGTTATCTTACAACAGCATTATCTCTGGAGGAATGAAGAGTGTAAATGGGTATGTAGCTTATGATCCTGCATTAGCTGCACAAGGTAAGTCTCCATACACAGTTAACAAATGGGTATATGTAGTAAAAACAGCTAAAGGAGAATATGTAAAACTCCAAGTTGTTGATTATCTTGATGCAAAAAATAAAGGAGGACATCCTAAATTCAAGTATGTGCTTAGTTCAGATGGGAAGTTCTAATCATGCTTTATAGTGTTTTCCAATACTCTAAATAAAATTATGAATAGGATTGCCATATAGTTTTGTGGCAATCTTATTTTTATTAAAACAAAAAAATAATATGTTAAGAAAATTTTTTTTCCTTACACTTATTACCAGCATTCCTCTGTATGGGCAGCAGGAGAAAAAAAAGGTTGACAAAAAAGAAACAGAAATCAAAGAAGTAATTGTCACCGCTACCAAAACAAAGAAAAACCTAAAAAATGTCCCTATCACTGTACAAGTGATCACCTCTGAAGATATTAAAAAATCTCAGTCCACCGATTTCAAAACATTCTTGGAAAACGAATTTTCAGGCATCAATTTCACATACAATGGCGGAAGTCCTAATATCAACATGATGGGATTCGGCGGGAAATATGTTCTTTTTCTGATGAACGGCGAAAGAATGGCAGGCGAAACCTTTGATAACATAGACTACGAAAGGATAGATATAGACAACATCGAACGGATAGAAATCATAAAAGGAGCTTCCTCCTCGCTCTATGGCTCTAATGCCATCGGTGGAGTGATCAACATCATCACCAAAGACTCTAAAAGTCCGCTGGACATCAATGCTGGCTACCTCTACGACAGCAGCAGAGACCACAAGGCAAATCTCTCCATAGGAACGAAACAAAAATGGGGAAGCCTCAGCCTTGCTTCTTTCTACAAAATGAGGACTCCATACATCATCAAGGATAGAGTCCCGACTTTAGAAAAGCAAACAGACCCTTTTGGAAATGAAATAATTACAGAAAAATACAACGAACTCAATGTCGCTGGATTTATCAACTATGGCTTTAATCCTAAATTGACATTCAATCTAAGCCCCAAAATCGACATCGCCCTCACACCAGGATTTTATTTCAGTGAGAGAAATGGTGGTGACCCTTCAAGCCAAAAGGTAAGAGACCATTATTACAATTATAACATTGGGCTAAAAACCAACTTTAAATTCAATGAAAATCAAAATCTAAGCATCTCTGGGGCATTTGACAGGTATGACAAATTTAAATATTACAAACTGCTCAAAGAAGACGAAAAAGTCTACGAAAATCAAATATGGAGAATAAGCTCTCAGTATAATCACAATATTTTTAATAAACATTCTGTTGTAGCTGGTGGCGAAATTTTTTATGATAAACTACTAAATTCTAAGTTTAAAAATGAAAAAACAGGCAATAGAGAAAATGCCAAAATATATTCTGTTTTCACACAACAAGAATGGGCTATAAATCCAGCTCTTACTCTTGTCACTGGAGCAAGGATGGACTATCATTCCTTTTTTAAACAATATTTTACTTTTCGTTTGGGAGGAATGTACAAATTTGAAGATATAATGACCATCCGTGCAGGGTATTCAGGAGGTTTCCGTTCTCCTACTATTAAAGAATTGTATTTCAATTGGTTCCATCCTTGGGGTGGAGGGTTTCAGATTATGGGAAATAAAAATCTAAAACCAGAGACAAGTGATAATTTTAATCTTTCTGTAGATTTTAATCTTAAAAAATTAAACTTAACATTTATCACTCAATATTCAAGTATAAAAGATAAAATTAATACAGATGCGATAGTCAAAGACACAATCCGTTATGTAAATTTAAAAGGTTATACTAATGTACTAAGTTCTGAGGTATCTGCAATGTATCGTCTAAACAAGAATTTCCACTTTAAAGGTTCTTATTCCTATTATGATATAGGAAAGAAAAATTCTGAAAATCGCCCACACACACTTACTTTCAAGGCGGAATTCATTCCCACTGCTAAATACTACTTTCCAAGTGTCATCATTAGTGGGAAATATCTCAGTGGAAAAAACTGGTATAATGATAGCGATCCTGAGAAATACACTTTTCTTGCTCCATACTCTATTTGGAGGCTACAGCTGGCTTCAAAGCTTCCACTGGGCTTTACTCTGACAGGTGGAATTAATAATATTTTTGACTACACTGCGGACAAAGTAGGTCTCTATTCCTCCGTGGATATCGGAAGGACATTTTATCTGGGCTTAAAATGGAATTTCAATAAAAAAGTTCAAGACACGGACTATAACTAAATCATTTTCAACACCATAAAGATTCTAAATATGGAAAATAAATTTTCGACCAATCGATTACAAGATGTTCCAGAAACTATGCTCATCACTCTTTGGGCAAAGGCTGAAGAAACACGGAAAAAACCTTCCAATGCTCTGCTTTATGATGAAAAAGCTTTAGAAATCATCAATAAAATTGATTACGATTTTTCTAAATTTAAAAATGCTAAATTTTCTCAGGCAGGAGTCTGCATCAGAGCAAATTTAATAGATAAAGAAGCCCAAAAATTCATCCAAAAGCACCCTGATGCTGTAGTGGTGCAGATAGGCTCAGGGTTAGATGCTCGTTATCAGCGCATTGGCTCGCCTAAAATCACCCATTGGTACGACCTTGATTTACCAGAAGTAATTGAGCTTCGCCAGCATTTATTCACTGAAAATGAAACAAATACATTTATTTCGTTATCTTTATTTGATTACAAATGGATAGAAATAGTAAAAGCTCACAAAAAGCCCGTTTTACTCATAATAGAAGGTGTTTTGATGTATTTTGACCCAAAAGATGTTCAGAACTTTTTTAATTCTTTATGCACTCATTTTGAAGAAGTTACTATAGTGTTTGATATGCTGGCTTTTTCCTTGGTTGGAAATTCGAAAAAGCATGATTCATTAGGAACGATGAAAGGAAAAACACGCCCAGAATTCAAATGGTCTCTTCTAAATTCCAAAGAAATGGAAGCTTGGAATCCCAAAATACACATTGAAAATGAATACTTTATGAGTGATTATGACAAGGGCAGATATCCATTCCTTTTTAGAATGCTTTATAAGATTCCATATTTTTACAAAAGATTTAATCAAAGAGTTATAACCTTGAAAATCAATGATAAAAGTTAAACAATTATGAAAAATAAAAAAAGAATTTTATCCATTATATTAGGACTTCTTGCCGTTTCTTTGGGATATTTCGCATGGAGCAAATGGGCTTCTGCTACCCGCATCGCGTTGGTAAATTTCCCAAATTACCAAGTGTCCAATATGGCACTGTCCAATGAAGACAGCTTTATCAAATTTGAAGAAGTGCCACTGGACCAGCTTGATAAATTGAAAAATTATGATTTCGTTCTGGCTTGGGGAATGGGTATTAAAATAGATGAAAACCAGCGAAATACCATTATAAAAACTGCTGAAAAAATCCCTACACATTTCGTGTCTGTGACTTCACCTGAAAATGACATCAGCAGTCTGAGCGAATCTCAATCAGAAAAAGTGGACAGCTATCTTTCCAGCGGAAACAAGAAAAATTTCCAAAGCTTTGCGAGATATGTCCGAAAATACATCGATGTCAAAAAATTCTTCGCTGAAGAGCCTGAAAAAGCCGCAGAGAAAAAAGAAAATGTTTTCTTTCATATTGATGAGGAAGTCGCTTTTTCTGATATAAAAACCTATGAAGATTACCTCAAAAAAAATAATCTTTATCAAGAAGGAAAACCAAAAATCGCCATAGTTTCTGGTATTCACGATCCTTTTTCTGGGAACAAAGCACATATAGACAGCATCATCATTTCCCTTCAGAAATCTGGGCTAAATGTCTATCCTTTCGCTTCTTTCGGTAAGAGAGTAGAATTTTTGGAGCAGATCAATCCTGATGCCGTAATTTATTTCCCACACGGAAGACTGCAGATGACCAATCCTGAACAGACCGTAGATTGGCTAAAAGAAAAAAACATCCCTATTTTTACGCCTATTTCCGTTATTCAGCTGGAAGAAGACTGGCTAAAAGACCCTATGGGAATGTTTGGCGGATTTATGGGGCAGACTATCGTAATGCCAGAGCTGGACGGCGCGGTGTACCCTTATGTCCTTATTGCTCAGGAGAAAAGAAACGATGGAATGGTCGTTTTCAAAACGATTCCTGACCGATTGAAAAAATTTACTCAGATTGTTAATAATTTCATTAACCTAAAAAAGAAAAACAATCAGGATAAGAAAGTTGCCATTTATTACTTCAAAGGACAAGGGCAAAACTCTCTGGTTGCACAGGGATTAGAAACTAATTCTTCGCTGTACAATTTCCTAAAAAGAATGAAATCCGAAGGATACAATGTAGATGGACTTCCTGAAAACGAGGCTGATTTTCAGAAACTCATCAACGCGCAGGGAAATGTCTATAACCGCAATGCGATGGGCAGTTTTGACAATTTTATCCAAAATGGAAAACCCGCTCTCATAAACGATACAGAATACACAGACTGGCTCAAAAATTCCGTGCAAACCCAAATGTACGAAGAAGTAATGAAGCACAACGGAGCCGCTTCCGAAGGTTTCATGGGAACTAAAAAAGATGGAAAAGGATATTTAGCAATTTCTAGAATAGTTTTCGGAAATGTGGCTATTCTTCCTCAGCCGCCTGCTGCACTGAGCACAGATGATGAATTTAAAGTAAATCACGGCGTGAAAGAAATCCCTCCACACGCCTACATCGGGGCTTATCTTTGGGCTCAAAAAGGCTTCAAGGCGGATGCTATGATTCATTTCGGAACACATGGAAGTTTAGAATTTACCCCCAATAAACAAGTGGCTCTTTCCAGCGATGACTGGGGCGATGTTTTGGTGGGCACCGTTCCTCATTTCTACTACTACACGATAGGAAACATCGGAGAAAGCATCATCGCAAAACGCCGTACTTATGCGACTTTAATCTCATATCTGACGCCTGCATTTACGGAAAGTGAGGCTCGTACTATATTCAATGAACTTTTGGATAAAATCAATTATTATTACAAAGCCCAAGATGAAGCCCACAAGAAAGATATTTCTCTACAAATAAAGAAAATCGCCGTTAAAATGGGCTTACACAGGGATTTGCGATTGGACAGCATCACTTCCAAACCTTATTCCGAGGAGGAAATAGATAAACTGGAAAACTTCGCGGAGGAAATCGCTACGGAAAAAATCAATGGAGAATTTTACACCATGGGCGTTCCTTACACTTCGGATAAAATCAGCTCCACCGTTCTGGCGATGAGCACCGACCCATTGGCATACAGCCTCGCTGCTTTGGATAAAATTTCAGGAAAAGTGACCGACCAGCAGCTGAAAAGAAAGGCTTTCTTTACCGAAAATTACCTTAATCCTGCTAAAAATATCGTTTTACAAATCCTTAATGGAAAAGCTGTAAGTCCTGATTTTATCGCAGCAACGGCAAAAAACCCAGTATCAGAAATCGAAAAAGCCAGAGAACTCCTCACCCCGCAGCGAGAAATGCCTTACTTCGTGAAAAAAGCAATGGAGAAAAAAATGAAATCTAAAAATGGCGAACTTACCGAAGTAGAAAAACAACTAAAAGCAGGTAAAATCCCTGAAGGAATGCCCGAATTCGTTGCTAAAAAGCTGATGGAAAAAGTAAAACGAGGAGAAAGACTTGGCGAAAGACCAAGCTTTGTCGGAGGAAAACTAAAAGTCTCCACGCCTAAAGCTGGACAAAAACCTGAAACCAACCAAATCCCAAAAGAGCAGAAAGAAAGAGCGATGGCGATTTTGGATATAGAACAGACTATCAATAATGTTGTCTTCTACAAAGAAAGCCTAATAAAAAGCCCTGAAATGGAGCTAAAATCTTTCTTCAATGCTTTAAATGGCGGTTATGTAGCGCCTTCTTCTGGCGGTGATGCCGTTGCCAACCCAAGAGCCGTGCCTACAGGGAGAAATCTCTATGCCGTGAATGCAGAAATGACACCTTCCGAAATGGCTTGGGAAAGAGGCGTGAAACTTGCCCAAAATACGATAGAAGAATACAGAAAAAACCACAAAGGCGAATATCCTAAAAAGATAGCCTATACTTTCTGGAGCAGTGAGTTCATAGAGACCGAAGGTGTTTCTATCGCTCAAGCCCTTTATATGCTGGGCGTAGAACCTGTGAGGGATTCTTTCGGAAGGGTGGTAGATGTCAGACTGATACCATCAAAAGAGCTGGGCAGACCGAGAATAGACATTGTCATTCAGACTTCTGGGCAGTTCAGAGATTTGGCGGCATCGCGCTTATTCCTTTTAACAAAAGCTGTAGAACTGGCAGCCAATGCAAAAGATGAAAACTTTGAAAACCAAGTAAGCGCTGGAAACATCGCCATAGAAAAAGAACTTGTAAATGCTGGGGTAAGCCCTAAACAAGCCCGTGAAATGTCCAACTATCGTATTTTCGGGGGACAACAAGGAAGATACGATACTGGAACTAAAGAAATGATGCTTGCAGGAGACAAATGGGATTCTCAAAAAGATATCGCCGAAACCTACATGCACAACATGGGTGCTTTCTACGGAAATGAAAAAGAATGGGGGAAATACGAAAAAGGAATGCTAAAAGCTGCCCTGAAAAACACGGATATTCTCATCCATGCCAGACAAAACAACACTTGGGGCGCTCTGAGCCTTGACCATGTATTTGAATTCATGGGAGGAATGAACACCGCCATAAAAGAAGTCACAGGAAAAGACCCTGATGCCTATTTTGCAGATTACAGAAACCGC
>JABCOA020000105.1 GCA_013333875.2 Flavobacteriaceae bacterium
TCCCACATAGTAGTCTTCTATATTTTCTGCAAGGGAAATGATGATAATCTGCCCAGCAAGCCCATCTTCCTCCATAGGGTCTAAATCCATACAGATAAGATCTTTTCCTTTTAGGATAGGAATCCATTTACGGGTATAAAGTGTATTTTTAACAAGATAATCATCCTCAAAATTCTCCTCTGGAAGTTTTAGGTCTGCCCAGTTTTCTCCGTAATGTTTTTTCAAGTAAGAAATAATTTCTTCCTGAACCTGCTCTACTTCATTGATTCCTACAAAACTCTGCCCTTCTCCCACTGCAAAAAACGGCACATCTTCTTTCTGTCCACTGAAAGTTCTATGCAGCTGTTTGAAAGATTCTGGAAGCTCAAAACCTAGTCTCTGTTCCAGTGCAGAAATTTCTACTTCTGTTGCAGGATTTCCCAGTTTTTCAGCCATTTTAGGCGCTTTTTCTTTTAAAAGGTCTACAAAAACTTCTAAATCATATTCCACTTCACCTTTTCCTCCTGTATATACATCATATGTAGGAATACCTTTTTTCTCAGCGATATTAAGCCAATTGAGGAATTCATAAGCATTATTACATCCTCCTAGTTCTTCATGTTTTTCAAAATGCTTTCTAGAATTAGCTTTATCATCCAAAAAGAAATATGAATAACCGATACGATAGTTCCATGCTGCCTCTTCGGAAAGTTCATCTTCTAGATATTTGAACACCTCTATTGCCTTTCTTAAGTGGTTTTTATTTTCTTCTGTTTGGTCAAGCCAGTAGAGATTGTTATAAGCACGAGCCAGCTCACTCAAAACCTGCGTAGTTCTCTGCTCCACAGGAAGCCCTTCCACAAAATCTACAATCGCCTGAATTTTATCCTGCTCATCCCAAGCATCTATTTTCTTTAAAATCTGCTGTTCTGTCATAATGTTATTTTTTATTTATCTAATTTTCAATGTTTTACTTTTAAATAATTTACCAGTTTATCGGTTCTTTACCTTTTTCCTTCAAAAATTGGTTGATTTTAGAGAAAGGACGGCTTCCAAAAAAGCCTTTATGCACGGAAAACGGCGATGGGTGGGCAGACTGAATGATAAAATGCTTACTAGCGTCTATCAATCCTGCTTTTTTCTGTGCAAAAGCTCCCCAAAGAACAAAAACCACATTCTCCTTTTTATCCGAAATCTCTTTGATGATAAAATCTGTAAACTGCTCCCACCCCAAATCCTTATGTGAGTTGGCCTCATGAGCCCGCACTGTCAGCGTAGCATTAAGAAGTAAAACTCCTTGCTTAGCCCACATTTCCAGTTCATTAGAGGTTTTCTTTATTCCTAAATCATCTTCCAGCTCCTTAAAAATATTTTTAAGCGATGGCGGTGCTGTGACTTTATCCGAAACCGAAAAACAAAGCCCATTCGCCTGATTATCATTATGATACGGGTCTTGCCCAATAATCACGACTTTAACCTCTTCAAAGGGCGTAAGTTCTATTGCTCTAAAAATCTGATTTTTAGGAGGAAAACACTTTGTTGTTTGATATTCCTCTTTTACTTTTTCCCAAAGTGTAGTAAAATATTCTGTATTTTTTATTGGAGCTAAAATCTCTGTCCAAGTCATAATTAAATGCTAATTTTTTGTTAGTGCAAATCTATAATTTTCATTCTTTCAAAGAAAAAACCAAGCATCTACAAAGTGTCTACAAGGAAACATTTCATTCGATAAAAAACTAATTATCAGATGAATAAATTACACTCTTTCCAGTTCATCCGTGCTTATCTGCGTCTTAAAAAGACCATAGTTTATCGTGGCTTTATTGGTTTTGGAATCTATTTTCTCTATCGTTCCTATGCTTGTGCTTCCTATGATTCTCACTCGCTGTCCCACTTTCAGCCAAAGAGCTCTTTCCTTTCTTTCTCTTTCTTGGATTTTTTCCTGAGTTTCTGTTATGGTTTGTATCACAGATTCTTTTTTCAGCTCTTGTGTTACTTTTCGTTTTACCACTTTCAGTTTTTCAGCTTCTATTTTCTCTGTATTTTGGTTTTTTCTAAATTTCTCCTGCTCCAGAATTTTGATAAAATCTTTCACAATATCCTTTCGGGACTTCCCTTTTGTATAATCATCTATGAAACTCTGTATCCTTGTTCCAAATTGTAATTTTCTATGTTCCTCCTCATAGAGCTTCTGAAAATTATAAAGTTTCTGCTGAAGCTGTTCGTTCAGTTTTTGGAGATTATCTCGTTTGTTTTGGGTGAGTTCTCGTTTTTCAGTAAGGTCGGATTTTAATTTCTCAACCTCAAATTTCTCCTGCTGAAGTTTAACAATCGTTTTATCCAAATTCACCACATCTCTTTCTATCTTTTTCTTCGCGGAATGTATGATAAATCTTGGGATATTGTTCTTCTCTGCAACCTCAAAAGTAAAGGAACTTCCAGCCTGACCGACTTCTAGTTTATACATTGGTTCCAGCGTTTCCTCATCAAAAAGCATCGCTGCATTTTGGGCGTGAGCAAGCCGCTCCACTACCAGTTTTATATTGGTATAATGGGTCGTAATCACCGCAAAACTCTCCTTTTCGTAAAAAAATTCCAAAAACGCCTCCGCCAGCGCTCCGCCAAGTTCAGGGTCTGACCCTGTCCCAAATTCATCAATCAGCAATAATGTATTCTCATCTGTCTCCCGCACTATTCGGCTCATTTTTTTCAGCCTTGATGAATATGTAGAAAGATGATTTTCAATAGACTGATTATCACCTATATCTGTCATCAATTTATCAAAGAAAAACATTTCTGAACGCGGATGAACAGGCACCAAAATCCCTGACTGAATCATCAGCTGAAGCAGTCCTAAAGTCTTCAGAGTGATGGACTTACCACCTGCATTAGGCCCTGATATACAGATAATTCTATTTTGCTCCGAAAGCTGCAGAGTCTGAGGATAAATTGCCTTGTTTTCCCGTGTATTTCTGAGCCAAAGAAGCGGATGATAAGCATCAATAAGTTTTAGGGTTTTATGAGTATTGATTTTAGGTAAAACTCCATTGATTTTTTCAGCAAATTTCGCTTTGGCTCTTGTGATATCAAGATTATAGAGATATTCCTGATAATCTGATAATTGAGAATGAAATTCAGCAATTTCTGATGTCAATTTCCTCAAAATCCTATCCACTTCCTTTTTCTGCTCCTCTTCACTTTCACGGAGCTGGTGATAGTGCCTTACGACGCTGTCAGGCTGGATATATGTGATAGAACCTGTTTTGGAAACTCCTAAAACACGCCCCGAAACTCGTTTTTTAAATCCTGATTTCACCGCCAAAACCCTTTGGTCTTCTATCGTACTTTCGCGGATTTCATCAAGGAAATCCTGCTGGGCATAGTGGTTTAGGGATTTATTAAAATTTTCTTGAATATTTTTTTTCGCAATAGAAATACTTTCGCGTATTTCCTTCAAAAGTGGCGATGCCTCGTTTTTAACTTCTCCAAAACGATTGAAAACCGCCAAAATCTTGTCTATAATCTCTTTTCTAAATTCCAGATTTTTAATTTCCTCTTCTAAATTCGGGAAATTTTCAGAGAATTTCGGGAAAAACGATTGCAGCTTTCCTATTTGCTCGGTAATTTTTCGGATTCTCAAAAAAGCCGATGCTTCCAGCCTGAAATTCTCTATAAACATCAGTTTCAGAGGCTCTTCTATATCTTCATACTCATCAAAGGGAATGAAATTTTCACTCTCATAGGAAGACAAATATTCCGAAGTTTTTTTCAGCAAAAATTCCGCTTCTTTTTGTGGAAGTGGCTGTATGTTTGATATCTTTTCGGCTACTCTCGGCGAGTATGCATAGGGCGTGATTTCCTCCAATAATTTAGGAAATTCCAGCTCGTTCAAATGGTCTTGTAAAATCTGCACCTTGCAAAGGTAACATTTTTAATTTTTATTCTAAAGATTTTTCATAAGCTTCCCAGCCTATTTTTCTGTAACTTTTTGAAGCTTTTTCAGCATCTTCTGCCTGATAAACTCCACGCCCTACGATGATAAAATCAGTATGCAGATTATGAAAAACATAGTCTGGCATATTATACTGCTGTCCCTTGTCATCGCCAGCCTGCTCTAAACTAATCCCTGGAGTAAAAAGCAACATTTCCTTGCTTATTTTTCTCTGCGCCACGCAGCCCATTATATTAGGTTGATTTTCAATAACTTTAAGCCCTTCCTCTTGGTAATGAGCATCTGTAAGTGTTCCTTCACAAGACATCCCTAAAATAGCGATAACTCCCACATTTTTAAAACATTCCAAAGATTTCTTCCCCGCTATAAGATGTGATGTCACCATATCTGCCCATGTGGAGATTTGATAAACGCCTTTTGAGAATTGTAATTCCTGCGTACTGCCTATATCTGCGAATTTTCTATCCTCCATCAAGAGAAAATTATGTTTTTTTGCCAAATCTACGAGCGGAAGAATGGTCTTATCATGGTCAAAATCTTTTATAATATCTATATGTGTTTTCAGAGCCACTATCTGCGGACCTACTTTCTCCGCTAAATTCAGTAACTCACTAGTAGTCATCACATCCGCAGAGACAATCAGATTAGATTTTTTATCGACTGCTGTCTGCAAAAGTTTTTGGGCTGTGGGATGCTTTGTGATTTGTAATTTTTGCTCATAAGAAAGTCTTTTTTCTTCCTCAAATTTCACTTGTTTTCCCGCCAAAAAATCATGGATTTTTGCAACCTGCTCATCATCTATTTCTCCTGCTTCATGTAAGATTTTCACCACTTCTGTGATGGTGAATAATGTATGAACTCTGTAGCCCTTCTGTTCTAAAAGCTCTTTTCCGCCCTGCTGTCTATCCAAAACCACCACTATATCTGACACTTTCAGTCCTTCCTTTTCCACCTCTGCTATGGTCTCCAAAAGGGATTTTCCAGATGTAATCACATCTTCCACCAAGAGGCAGGATTGCCCTTGTTTATAGATACCTTCTATCAGTTTTTTAGTTCCATAGCCTTTGGCTTCTTTTCGTTTCATTATCAATGGAATCTCGGACAATAGAGACATCACAGTCGCCATCGGAAGTGCCGCATAAGGAACTCCACAAATCAAATCCAATTTATTATCCTTTGGTAAAATTTCTAAAAGATGCTCTGCTAGTTTTTTCAGAATTTTCGGGTCTGATGCCAACGGGCGCAAATCCACATAAAAAGGGCTTTCTATTCCACTTTTCAAAGTGAATTTCCCAAATTTAATGATTTCTAATTTGTAAGATTCTAAAAAGAATTTGTTTTTGGATTCCATGAGATTAATTTTTCACAAAGTTAAATAAACTTGGCTACTTTTTTTTATTCATTTTTATACAATTTATTATTAAATTTGCGACTTATTCTTTTTATGAAAAATAATACCACACCTACAAAAAAATTCCGAAAACCAAGAATAGCACTTGGTTTCACGCTTATATTTCTGTCAGTAATACTCATTATTTCCTTTATTTCTTACCTAATGAGCTGGAGAGAAAACCAAAGCCAAATAGGGAATTTTCTAGACAAGGAAATCAAATCCACCAATATTTTTGGCAAAATGGGCGACTGGCTGGGAAATGTTTTTATATTCGAAAGCGTCGGAATTTCTGCGTTTATCGTTGCTTTCCTGCTTTTTGTTTTCGGAACTTTGATTTTAGGAATAAAACTATTCAAACCATGGAAAACCATTTCTCATAGTTTTTTCTTTTTGGCATGGCTGCCTGTGTTCATAGGAGCTGTCACTAAAGGAAATGGTATTCTAAGCGGTGTTTTCGGCTATCAGATTTATGATTATGGTTCCAGCATTATAGGGAGTTTTGGGGTTTGGACTTGTATTATTTTAAGTTTTGCTCTGTATTTCATTTTGGAATTTAATATCAGTTTAAGCAATATTACTGATAAAGTTTCTACAGTGAAAGAAAAAATCCAATCCATAAAAGATGATATCCAAGAGGAAATCCAAGAAATGCAGGGGACACAAAAAAAAGATGAAGATGAAGAAGAAAGCATAAACACCAATGCTGTTTCTGTTGCCGAACCTGTCATCGAAAACAATGCAAAAGAAAACCCTACCGCTGAAACTGAAAAGGCAGAAACAGAAGTAACTGAACCTACAAAAGCCTCAACCATCAGTGTGGAAATAGATGATGAGTTTTTAGAAAAAAAGGAAGAATCTTCATCTAATGAAAAACCTGAAAATGAAACTGATACAGAAATCATCACAGATAACGAACCTAAAAAAGATGATGATATCGAAATTACCATAGAGCCTTCACCTGCTGCTAACAACATCACAGACCCAGACAAAAAAGCTGATGAATTGGTAGAAAAACACGGACTCTATGACCAAAGATTAGATTTGGCTAATTTCCAGATGCCGAGCCTTGATTTACTAAAAGACTATGGCAACGAAGAAATCACCATAAACAGAGAGGAACTAGAACAAAACAAAAACAAAATTGTAGAAGTTCTGAAAAACTTCAATGTCGGCGTTTCTAAAATTAAAGCGACCATAGGCCCTACGGTGACACTTTACGAGATTGTCCCTGAATCTGGAACTCGTATTGCTACTATTAAAAGGCTTCAAGACGACATCGCACTAAGCCTTTCTGCGCTGGGTATCAGGATAATAGCTCCTATCCCTGGGAAAGGAACCGTAGGGATAGAAGTTCCACGACAGACTCCAGCGATGGTCTCTATGCGTTCTGCTCTACAAGCGTCTAACATCCACTCCACAGACATGGATCTACCTGTAGTCTTTGGAAAAACCATCTCCAATGAAATCTTCATGGCTGACCTTTCCAAAATGCCTCACCTACTGATAGCAGGGGCTACAGGACAAGGTAAGTCCGTGGGTATCAATGCGATATTAACTTCGCTGCTTTATAAAAAACACCCTAGTGAACTGAAATTCGTGATGGTAGACCCTAAAAAAGTGGAGCTTTCTATCTATTCTAAAATTGAACGACACTATTTAGCTAAACTCCCTGACACGGACAAAGCTATATTAACAGACAACTCAAAGGTTATCAATACATTAAACTCGCTTTGTATTGAAATGGATAACCGCTACAAGCTTTTAGAAGAAGCTTTTTGTAGAAACCTAAAAGAATACAATAAAAAATTCAAGGAAAGAAAATTAAACCCTGAAAATGGACACCGCTACCTGCCGTACATCGTGCTGGTGGTGGATGAATTTGCGGACTTAATCATGACCGCTGGTAAAGAAGTGGAACACCCTATCGCCCGTCTAGCACAGCTGGCAAGAGCCGTAGGAATCCACCTCATCATCGCTACACAAAGACCTTCTGTAAATGTCATCACAGGGATGATTAAAGCCAATTTCCCTGCCAGAGTGGCTTTCCGAGTTATGTCTAATGTAGACTCTAGAACCATCTTAGACAGCACAGGCGCTGACCAGCTGATAGGAAAAGGTGACATGCTGTATTCTAATGGAAATGACATGATTAGAATTCAATGTGCCTTCATAGACACTCCTGAGGTAGAAAAAGTGGTAACTTTCATCGGTGAGCAAAAAGGCTATCCTAATGCCTACGAACTCCCTGAATATGTGGGCGAAAACGAAAGTGCTGGATCAGGAAATTTTGATGCAAATGAAAAGGATGCTTTGTTTGAAGAGGCTGCCAGAATCGTAGTAAATACTCAACAAGGCTCTACTTCTATGCTTCAAAGACAGCTAAAACTAGGCTACAACCGCGCAGGGCGAATTATGGATCAACTGGAAAACGCAGGAGTAGTGGGAAGTTTCAATGGAGCAAAAGCAAGAGAAGTGCTGATTTCTGATATTCAGCATTTGGAACAGTTTTTGGAGAGCCTTAGAAATAATTAATTTCATTAAATCTAAAATTATGACTTTTTTCAAAAAAACTTTACTGATATTATCTTTAGGAATGTTAAGTATGGCTGCTGCTCAAAAAGTAGATTCCAAAGCCAAAAACATACTGGACGAAACCTCTGCCAATTATAAATCCAAAAGCACGATGTATTTTAAATTCTCATATGGAATGGGAAGCAACGGCAAGGTTTCTAAAAATCAAACAGGTATTTTCTACGCTTCAAAGAATAAATACAAACTCAAAATAATGGGTAATGAGCAGATATTTGATGGAA
>JABCOA020000106.1 GCA_013333875.2 Flavobacteriaceae bacterium
CCGAGAGGTGAAAGTAGGGGACACCATCACTTCCACTGAAAACCCAGCTCCTGCACCGATAGAAGGTTTCGAAGAGGTGAAACCGATGGTATTTGCGGGGATTTATCCGATAGAATCAGAAGATTTTGAGGAACTTAGGGCTTCATTAGAAAAACTAAGGCTGAATGATGCTTCGCTTGTTTTTGAGGCGGAAAGTTCGGCGGCGCTGGGCTTTGGTTTCCGATGTGGTTTCCTTGGAATGCTTCACATGGAGATTGTTCAGGAGCGTCTTGACAGGGAATTTGGGATGAATGTAATCACTACCGTTCCCAATGTATCTTACCACGGCTACACCAAGAAAGAACCAGATGTTCCTATCCTTATCAATAATCCATCCGAGATGATGGATCCTACTACGATGGACAGAGTGGAAGAGCCGTATATAAAGGCTTCTATCATCACCAAGTCTGATTTCGTGGGGGCAGTGATGACGCTTTGTATAGAAAAAAGAGGCGAAATCGTTAATCAGTCTTATTTGACTTCTGACCGAGTGGAATTGATTTTCAATATGCCGTTATCAGAAGTGGTGTTTGATTTTTATGACCGATTAAAATCTATTTCCAAAGGATATGCATCGTTTGACTATCACCCAATAGGCTTCCGTCCGTCTAAATTGGTAAAAATGGATATCCTTATCAACGGAGATATGGTGGATGCGCTTTCTTCCCTGATACACGATTCTAATGCTTATAACATCGGTAAAAAAATGTGCGAGAAACTTCGCGAACTGATACCGAGACAGCAGTTTGACATCGCAGTTCAGGCGGCTCTGGGAACTAAAGTAATCGCCCGAGAAACCATAAAAGCCCTTCGTAAAGATGTAACCGCAAAATGTTATGGTGGTGACATCTCTCGTAAGAGAAAACTCCTTGAAAAACAAAAAGAAGGAAAGAAAAAAATGAAACAAATTGGGCGTGTAGAAGTTCCTCAGTCTGCATTTATGGCGGTGCTGAAGCTGAATGATTAGTGAAATGAGAAATAAGTTAAAAAACTCAATAGATTGGATTTTTGATAAATCTAATTCTGCTGTAGGTCTTTTAGGGTTCGCTTTTTCAGTAATAGATATATCGAATATTGATGATTGGAAAATAGGAGAAACAAATTTCCCAATAGGAAATGTTCTTTATTGGATTTGTTGTATTTTATGTATTATATTTTGTGTGATATCATTTTTATATGGTAAAGAAATTGATAAGTTAGAAGAAGAAAATGCAAATAAGAGTCAAAAAATACGAGATTTAGAGTCAAGTTTAAATAATGTTGTTAATGATACTAATGACTTATTCAAATCATATTTAAGACTATTAATTAGAAATCTTAACTTTTCTCATACAGAAAGGATTAGTATGTATAAGGTTTATGATAATAGATTCAAACTTATAGGAAGGACTTCGGAAAATCCAATATTAGAACAGGAGGGAAGAAAAGATTACCCAATAGATGAAGGTTTTATAGGGAAAGGTTGGGCAGAAAGAGATTTCTTTATAGATGATTTGCCGGATCCTTCTAATAAATCTTATTATAATCGAATCAATTCTATTAGTAATATTCCACGCCAAGTTGTTGATAATATAAAAATGAAATCTCGAACTTATTTTGTGTATAGAATTAATGGATACGATGGATCTCCAAAAGCAGTATTAGTCTTTGAAAGCTTAAAAGAAAAAGGATTTAAAAAGGATTTTATTATAGAAAAATTAAAAGATGTGAAGCAACCATTAATAATGTTTACAGAAAAAAACAATGGTGTTGTAGCAATAGAAAATAATGTGAATATATGAATAATTTAGAAAAATTAATTAGATATATTCTTCTCAATTATCCTAATCTTCAGGAATTATCAAAGCCAAGATTAGTAAAACTTATCTATATTATAGATTGGCGGTATACTATTGAAAATGGGAAACAATATACAGATATTAATTGGGTGTACAATCATTATGGACCTTATGTTAATGATGTTATTAACTTAATGAAGAAAAATCCTAATATATTTAAAGTAGAAACTTATCCCAATCCTTTTGGAAGAGGTAATACAGATAAATTTGATTTAGTTGATAAAACAAAGATTGAATTAGATGAGAATATAAAAAGTATAGTGGATAGATTTATAGATTATACATACAAATTAACTTGGAGTGATTTTATAAATTTAGTTTACTCATCATATCCTATAAAAAATAATTTAAAATACTCTCAACTTGATTTAGAAAAATTAGCAATAGAGTTTAACAAAGTAAATAAATAACTCATTAAAACCCTAATATTATGTCTGTGAAATATAATGTAATAGAGTGTAAGAACCTGTTAGCTAAATTAGCAGCTCCTAAGTTTTATGCTAGTGCAAAAGCAGATGGCGAAATCTCTTTAAAGACTATAAAATTGCAGAAAACAGCACCATCCATTTCCGACACGGATGTATTGGCTGTGCTGAACGACCTTACAAGAGTGTTTATCCGACATCTATTAGAGAATGATGTCGTGAAGTTGAGCGATATTTTGAGAACATTCAAATAATTGTAGCCAAAGAGGAAGCTCTATTTGCCGAGAAGTTCAATTCTTCACACATCAAAGGTAATAAAATTCTGTTCCGACAAGGAGCAAACCTCCGCAACATACTCAAAACAGTAACCTTACGAGAAAACAAGAAATAAGACCTTTGTTCTGATGCTTGTATATGCTGTGAGTCAATGCATATAAACCTGTCAGCTTACACATATATCAACGGAACAAAAGGTATATACTAATAACAATTTGTCTGTGTAAAGGTTTTGAGAAAAAGAATTGAAGACCTTTTCCCTCCAGTTAAAGTTGATATAAGTATATTTGTAGAATATTTCAGTTTATGTTTAGTAAAGAGGCTTTGTCAGAGATAGAAAATCTGATTTCAGTAAAAGAAAAAATAGTAATCATTACCCATTACAATCCTGATGGAGATGCCATCGGGAGTAGTCTTGGGCTTAAGCATTTCCTTAGGAATAGAGGCGTAGAGGCGGAAATTATCGTTCCCAACGACTTCCCAAAGTTCCTAAAATGGATGCCCGAAGCCAAAAAAATAACCATCGCAGAGTATAAAAAAAGAAAAGCCATAGAGCTGATAGAGGCAGCGGATGTGGTATTTTGCTTGGATTTTAATACTTATACGAGGATAGGAATGGTAGGCGACTGGGTAAGCAACTCCAAAGCCGTTAAAATCCTGATAGACCACCACCAGCAGCCTGGTGAGTTTGATTTTGTTTATTCTGATACGAATATTCCTGCTACTTCGCAGATGGTTTATCATTTTATAGAAGCGCTGGGACAGGAAAATTTAGTAGATGAAAACACCGCAAAATGCCTATATACAGGGATAATGACCGATACGGGAGGCTTTCGGTACCGTTCCACAAGTGCGACTACACACAGGATTATCGCGAATTTAATAGAAAAAGGTGCAAATCCAGCCGAAATTAGTTCTAACACTTGGGATAATAATACAGTGAGCCGACTGAAACTGCTTTCCTTGATTTTAGGGCGAGTGGAATTGGTTAAAGATAACGAAGTGGTTGTTCTTTGGCTGAAACGAACCGAGCTGAAAGAATTTGGCTTTGAAAAGGGAGATACTGATGGCTTTGTAAATTATGGACTGAGCCTCGCTGGTGTGAAGGTTTCTGCATTTTTTATGGAAGACCTTTATGAAGATTTTATCAAAATATCTTTCCGTTCCAAAGAAGATGTAGATGTCAATCAGTTCGCTAGAAAATATTTCAATGGCGGCGGACATATCAATGCTGCTGGAGGAAAATATCTGAAATCTCTGGAAGAGACAATATCAGACTTTAAGGAAATTGTAGAAAAAGAAGGAATATAAAAAGCTGCCATTATTTGGCAGCTTTAATTTTTTATGCGTTTTTCAGTTTTGCGATTACATCGATACCTCCAGTGGTAATGTCTCCTATTTTGCAGAGAACTTCTGTGCCGATTGGCAAGAAAACATCCATTCTAGAACCGAATTTGATGAAGCCCAGCTCGTGCCCAGCTTTGGCATCATCGCCCACTTCTGAATACATTACAATTCTTCTCGCAACATATCCTGCAATCTGTCTGAATACTACTTTTTGGTTGGTTAGAGTATCCACAGCTATCGTTGTTCTTTCGTTTTCTGTGGAAGATTTTTCATTCCAAGCCATCAGGTATTTCCCAGCGTGGTATTTTCGGTAGGAAACTTTTCCTGTCACAGGATATCTGCATATATGCACATTGAGAGGCGACATGAAAATAGAAATCTGAAGGCATTTTGTTTTCAAAACCTCGTCTTCTTCTACTTCTTTTATCATTACTACTTTCCCATCAACAGGCGCAACTACAGTGTCCGTATGTTCTGAAATATTTCTGTTTGGAACACGGAAAAACCAAACAACCAAGCAAAATAAAATAAGTAAAGGCAGGGTTACCAATACCGAATATCTACCAAGAAAAAAGTGCGAAATGGCAGATAACAAGGTTAAAACCAATAAAGAAACGATAATAGTCCCTTTTCCTTCTCTATGAAGTGTCATAATTTTATGTATTTAAATTAAGTTTTCTATAATAAAATATAAATATACCACAGGCGCACATAGGATGAAGCTATCCAATCTGTCCAGCACACCGCCATGCCCAGGGATGATGTTTCCGCTATCCTTCACGCCGAAAGTTCTTTTTAGCTGACTTTCTACCAAGTCTCCAAGTGGAGCAAAAATAGAAACAAGAAGTCCTACGAGAATCCAGTTTCCTCTCAGTTCAGGCATGTTTTGTTCAATGAAGAATCCTAAAATCAAGGTGCAGATTACTCCACCAGCAAAACCTTCCCAAGTTTTTTTCGGGCTGATTTTCGGAGCCATTTTATGCTTTCCAAACATTCTTCCAGCAAAATACGCAAAACCATCACTGCTCCATATTAGTGTAAACAAGACAAAAGTCTCCCAGCCAAAATGTTTTTCGGAATAATTAAACATTGGAAGCCCTAATGCAAATGAAAACGAGAGAAATACATAAATTACGATGAATATCAGTTTCCCATTGTCATAATAAAGTTCATTTGGGTATTTGAATAAAGTAAATGAAGCGATGAAAACTAGGGCAATACCCAAAAGCTCTTGGATATTAAAGATGAAGTAAAAATCATGATTTAGGAATCTTATCCCAAATCTATAAAAAACGATGAATCCCACTGGGAAAACTATCCATTTCCACCAGCCTTCACCGAATTTCATTATTTTAATCGCTTCCCAAGCACCTACCACCACAAAAAATAAAATCAAAGAAAGGTATAAGTACTCTTGTTTTACATCAATATTTAGGAAATCTTTTAAGTAAACAGAGCCGAAATGTGTAGTGCATAGAAAAACGACCAAACCATAGACTGCTCCAGAAATAGCACGCTGAATTAAATTCTTATCCAAAATTAGTAATTTAAAAAAATTAATCTTCGAGCAAAAGTAAGAAAAGTTTTGGATATTTCTTGTTTGGATTGTCTAAATTTGATTTTCCACCACTTATTGAGGTCAAATTTTTTATATTATTTTTCCGTTTAATTTTTGACATGGCTTCGCTAAGGTCTTCCACTATCTGGGAAACATTGGCCATGATGATGATTTTTTCAGGAAGCATTTGATTATCAAAATGCAGTATATTGTCACATGAAAGCATGATTTTTCCGTCGAAGGCAATTAAATATTCACAAGTGATAAACGCAGCATCATTTTGTTTGCCTAGAAGCTCTGTATAAGGCGTTTTCGTAACATCTAAGAATTTCTGTAAATCCTCATCACAGCAGAAAACGGAAGTTATATTTTCAGAATCAATGATTTTATGAAGAATAGGAAGAGCTTCAGCTTCATTTACACAATAGTTAAAAACACCTCCTGAGAGAGTGAACAGCTGAGCGAATTTATAATCAACATCGGCGTGCTTGAGGGTGTCTCCGTAATCAAGAAGACCTTGAGGAGATTTATTTTTTTCTTCGCCACCGAAGATTTTACCGATTAAATTTTTAAAAAAGCTCAATTATAATGCAAAAATTATATTTAAATAGGTCACGAAGTTAATAATAATTTTGAATAAATCAAAAAACAAACAGGTTTCATGTAAGAATTAATAAACAAAATTGATATTATTTGAATCAAATAACGAAGAATTTTGTAAAAAAGTATAAATATGGGTTTTTGTAAATAAAAAACCTCTCTAATTTTATAGAGAGGTTTGATTAAATTATGATTGAGAATCTTTTAATTCATCATTTTCGGAAGGTTTTTCTTCCTCTGGAGTATCAATCACAGGAGCAGGGTTTTCTGCTGGAGTAGGATTTTGTTCCTCTTGTTTAGAAGTTACAGCAACTTCTGGTTCCCATGCTCTCTTTCCAAAGATTTCTTCCAAGTCTTCCTTAAAAATCACTTCTTTTTCAATAAGTTTATCCGCTAGAGCCTCTAACTTTTCTTTGTTTTCAGTTAAAATTCTGATGGCTCTTTGGTATTGATTTTCAATGAGTTTGGATATTTCTTCATCTATGGTCTTCGCTGTATGCTCTGAATATGGTTTCCCAAAGTTATACTCAGACTGTCCAGAACTGTCATAGTAAGAAATATTTCCTATTTTGTCATTTAGACCATATATGGTAACCATAGCTTGGGCTCTTTTGGTTACTTTTTCCAAGTCAGAAAGCGCCCCAGTAGATATATTATTATATACAACCTGCTCAGCGGCACGCCCTCCTAGTGTAGCACACATTTCATCCAGCATTTGCTCTGTAGTGGTCAGCTGTCTCTCCTCAGGAAGATACCAAGCTGCACCCAGTGAACGCCCTCTAGGAACGATGGTGACTTTTAGTAGTGGATTGGCGTGTTCTGTAAGCCAAGATATGGTTGCGTGTCCTGCTTCATGGATGGCAACTCTTCTTTTTTCAGAAGGTTTTATTGCTGTATTTTTCTTCTCCAAACCACCGATGATTCTATCCACCGCATCTAGGAAATCTTGTTTAGTAACACTTTCGTGTCTGTTTCTCGCAGCGATAAGGGCAGCCTCATTACATAAATTCGCGATATCTGCACCACTGAACCCTGGAGTTTGTTTTGCTAAAAATTCTTTATCAACAGATGGGTCAAGTTTAATTTTCTTTAAATGAACTTCAAAAATTTCTCTTCTTTCGTGGACTTCAGGAAGGTCTACATAAATTTCCCTGTCAAATCTCCCTGCTCTAAGAAGAGCCTTGTCCAAGATGTCTGCACGGTTGGTAGCCGCCATCACGATGACATTGGTATCCGTTCCGAAACCATCCATCTCTGTAAGTAGTTGGTTAAGAGTGTTTTCCCTCTCGTCGTTAGCTCCACTGAAATTACTTTTACTTCTCGCTCTACCAATGGCATCTATCTCATCGATAAATATAATCGCAGGAGATTTTGCTTTTGCTTGAGCGAATAAGTCACGCACACGCGATGCACCTACACCCACGAACATTTCTACAAAATCAGACCCAGAAAGTGAGAAGAAAGGTACTTTTGCTTCTCCTGCCACAGCTTTTGCTAGAAGGGTTTTTCCTGTTCCTGGAGGCCCTACAAGTAGTACTCCTTTCGGAATTTTACCACCTAATTTAGTGTATTTTTCAGCATTTTTTAGGAAATCTACAACTTCCTGTACTTCTTCTTTTGCTCCTTCCAGACCAGCTACATCTTTAAAGGTGATGACAGCGTCTTTTTCATTGATTAGTTTGGCTTTAGAACGCCCAATATTAAACATACCGCTGCTACTTCCACCGCCGCCGCCCATTCTTCTGAAAAGGAAGTAGTAGAGCAGGGCAGAAAAACCAATCCACATAGCCATGGAGATGAATGTACTCTTCATAGCGGAACCAGAATCTCCGAAATTGATTACCGTTTTTATCTCAGAATTGGTCTTTTTGATTTCATGAAATCTTTCTTGAAGATATTTTAGATCTCCATAGGATAATTCCAAATCTGGATTTGCTCCTTGTGAAAAAGGAAGCATTATATCTTTTTGGTCTTCAGTTTTTTTTCTTGCCTCTGAAGTTAAAAATATATCAGCCTTGTGTGTGTCTCGGTATACTTTTATCTCTTTTATCTTTCCTTGCTGCATTAAGCCGAAAAATGTATCCTCATCTACTGGCTTTACCGTAGAAGATGAGCTAAGCATCGGATAAAAGAGCATTCCCAATGCGATGAGAATGACTACATAGAACCAATTAAATCCTTTGTTCATACATATATTTTTCTTAGTTAAATAAATTGTCTTGATTTTCTATCACAGTGACTTTGGCATCACTCCAAAGGTCTTCTATGTCATAGTATTCGCGGATGTGTTTTTGGAAAACATGCACCACCACGGAGATATAATCTACTAAAACCCAAAGTGCATTTTCTTCACCTTCGGTATGCCATGGGCGTTCTTTGAGCTCATTTCTTACTCTTCTCTCGATATTTCCTGCGATAGCATTTACCTGTGTGTTTGAATTTGCGCTACAGATAATGAAATAGTCTGCAGCGGCATTTTCTATGTTGGTAAGATCCAAAATTCTAATATCCTCACCTTTGGTGTCTTGGATACTGTCTATGATGGTGTTTATTAAAAGTTGTTTTTCTGATTTTATACTCATTTAGATATATATTGTATTAGTTGCAAATTTATTCTTTTTTACTTTAAATCAAAGAAATATTTTTATATTTATCCATCATAAATTTATGAAGTGGATACATTATTTTATATTCAGCAGTGCTCATCTACTAATGATGAGATTATCAACTTGCTAAAAAGCCATGATGGCATCAGGGAACTTACGCTCTACACCTTTGACCAAACTAAAGGAAGAGGGCAGTATGGCAACACTTGGGATACGGCACCGAACCAAAATTTGGCTTTTTCTATGGCTTTGCTGCAAGATGAAGTTTCGCAGTCGGATAACTTATTCAAATTCCATACCGCAAACATTTTACGCGATTTTATTGCCAAAAAGACAGAAACAAAAGTAGAAGTCAAGTGGCCTAATGATATCATCATCCATCACAAAAAAGTGTCAGGAATGCTTATTGAGAAAAAGAAGATTGGGAATAATGTCTATTTTATAGTCGGTATAGGGCTGAATCTTTTACAGCGAAATTTCCAAAATCTCCCTAAAGCAGGCTCTATTCTTACCCAAACGAAAAAGGAATTTGATTTAGAAAACTGGACAAAAGAAATGCACACATTTTTTTTAGAAAAAGTTTTTGAGCCTGTTTCTTCGGAAGAAATATTAGACCAATATCATCATTTTTTATTTAAAAAAGATGAAGTTTCTGTTTTTGAAATTGACAAAATAAGACAAAATGGCATAATCAAAAAAGTAGATGAACAAGGTTATCTATGGATAGACCTTGAAAATGAAGGCCTGAAAAGGTTTTATCATAAAGAAATAAAACTGCTGTACTGATTACTCATTTGCTCTTTTTCTATACAAATGTATAGCCACAGCTCCGAAAATGATGTTGGGAATCCACATAGCAAGGAGCGGAGGAAGGCTTTGGTTAGAAGAAAGAACTTTTAGCACCTCAAAGGAGAAAATGAATGTGAAAGCCAGTGAGATACCCACAGCCAGATTCTGCCCAATTCCTCCTCTTCGTTTCTGTGAAGAAAGCGACAATGCCAAAATAGACAAGATGAAAATAGACACAGGCATAGAGGTGCGCTGGTGGAGCTCGTTTAGGTAGGTGTTTAGGTTGCTGTTACCTTTTATTTTTTCTCTTTCGATGAATTTTATAAGGTCAGGCGTATTTTTGTTCTCCGCTTCTAGGTCATTTGGGAATAATTCCTCTGGCGAGAGCCCAAAACTTTGGGTCTTTTCGTTGCCGCTGTTTAGTGTTTCCGTGTCATCAGGATTGATGGTTTTTTCGAGATAATTGCTTAGGCGAAAGAGCTTGTCTTTCTTGTCCCAAGCCACATCTGTAGCGATGAGCTGATAGACCATTTTTCCTTTTTTGTCAAATTTTTGGTACTTGTAGCCAGAGCCTCTTTGGTTGAGCTGGTGGTAGCTGTTGATAAAAACATATTCTGTCTGCGAAAGCTGTGCAGAGATGGTCGTGATGTCTATGTATTTATTCCTGTTACTGCTATTATAGGTGTAAATGATGAGTTCGTTTTTCTTTCCATTAGCCCAAGGAAGAATAAAATGATTGGTAGCAAGGGTAAGGAGCATCAGAAAAATTCCTACATAAAAATACGGACGCGAAAATCTATGAAAACTAGCGCCACTACTGAGAACGGCTACAATTTCGGTATTGTTAGCCATCTGTGAAGTGAAGAAAATAATGGAAACGAAAACCAAAATAGACATAAAGGTAATCACCAAATAGACTACCCAAAACGGATAAAAATGAATTAGGAAATATCCCACAGTGAAGCCGTTTCCTTCTATTCTAGGAGCTTTGGACTGCACATCTATGATTACCACAATGATGGATAACAGCGCCAGCATAAAGCCCAGCGTTCCCAAATATTTTTTAATAATATAGCGGTCTATGATTTTCATATTACAAAATATTCGCAAATTTAGTTTTTTTGCTTTGTTAAAAAGAAAAAATAAATCATCTTTCTCAAAAATATAAATAAAAATCCCTCCAAAGCTAAACTTTGAAGGGAAAAAAGAAAAAAATATTAATTATTGTTTTGAAGCAAATTCATCTTTGAAATCAGCATTTGCCTCATAGTCTGCGACCATTTCTTTGGCGTAATCTGTTTTTTCTCCTTTGCTAAACCTTCTTTCGAGGCTGTCAAAGATAGAATACACCACAGGAATCACTATCAGTGTAAGGAATAGTGAAGATATCAGACCTCCGATGATTACGATCGCTACCCCTCGGTTCATGTCTGCACCATCTCCAGATGCTATCGCAATAGGTATCATCCCTGCTACCATGGCGATGGTGGTCATCAAGATAGGACGAAGACGAGCTTGGTTGGCTGCTACCAGAGCATCAAAGGTGCTGTCTCCTACTGCTTTCCTATTGTTTGTAAAATCCACAAGCATGATGGCGTTTTTCGCAACGAGACCGATGAGCATGATAATCCCCAAGATGGTGAAGATATTCAGTGTCTGGTTCGTTAGTGCCATGAGGAGTAATGCCCCAATGAACGAAAGCGGAACAGAAAATATCACGATGAACGGCGTAGCAAAGCTGTCATACAGAGCCACCATTACCAAATACATAAGGACAATAGCCGCTAATAAAGCAAATCCTAATGTGCCGAAACCTTCCTGCTGGTTTTCCATGTTTCCTCCCCATCTGTATTCTACACCAGCTTTTTTCTGGATTTTAGAGAGCTGCTGTTCCCATTCAGCTGCGATAGTTCCTGCAGGTCTTCCGATAGCTTTTGCTTGGACAGATACAGAAGGCGTTTTGTCTCTTCTTTCTAATAGTGAAGGCCCAGAACCATAGCTGATGTCAGCAAACTGTTCCAAACGAACCACTTGTCCAGTAGCGCTTATGAATTTCAAGTTTTTAACATTATCGATGGAAGCTCTCCCGATTTCATCATATCTGATGTTGATATCATATTCATACTCTCCAGCACGATATTTAGAATCTGTGTTTCCAGAGAAAGCAATCTGCATCGTTTGTCCCACAGAAGCGATGTTCAGCCCAAGAGAAGTCATTTTTTCTCTATCTACTTTTACATTGATTTCTGGGTTACCATCTTCAGAGGAAAGTTTTACTTCGGAAGCTCCTGGGATTTTATCCAGTTGTTTCGCTGCTTGTTTTGCAAATTCCAAGGCATCTTTCAGGTCAGTTGCTGTTACAGTCAGGTTAATAGGCGACTGCTCCGCTCCAATGAGTCCCATCTGAACGATTTTTATTTTCGCTCCGATGATTTTTTTCTCCAATTCTCTTTTTAGTTTAGCTGAATAGATGTCCGAACTTTCTTTGACACTACCATCTTTTTTCAAGAAAACTTGGATTTGGGATTTGTATTTCGTTCCAGAAGTGGAAGCCATCCCGTCATCAGCTTTTCCTACTGTGGTGATGATTTTTTCTACATCAGGAATCCCGCTGATGTACTGCTCCGCCTGCTGAGTGAGTTTGTTAGTTTTTTCGATAGAGGCATCTTTTTCTAATTCAAACTGAACTAAAAACTCGCCTTTGTCACTTTTTGGGAAGAAATCCACTCCGATGTAGCCCATAGAGAACAGCCCGATAGTAGAAACCAAGAACAGAACCAAAGTAACTCCCAGTGTTATTAACTTTGTTTTTACTGATTGCAATGCCCATTTTAGCAAATTACCAATGCTTTGGGTAAAGTTGTTCAACATATTTTCAAAACCGAAAATCATTTTTCCAAAGAAAGTATTTTCGTTGATATGTTCTAGTTTTCCTACTCTAGAGAACAGCCAAGGCACGATAGTAAAGGATACTAATAGGGAGAGCATTGTAGAAATCATTACCGTAACGCAGAACTGCACCAAGATATCTGCTACAAGTCCTGTAGCCATAGCAATCGGAAGGAATACCACTACGATAACCAAAGTAATTGCCGTAACGGTAAATCCAATCTCGGAAGCTCCATCATAAGCCGCACGGACTTTGTTTTTACCCATCTCCATATGGCGGTGAATGTTCTCGATAACCACGATGGCGTCATCCACCAAGATACCTACCACTAGTGAAAGTCCAAGCAAGGACATCAGGTTAAGCGTGTATCCCATGAAATACAATCCGATGAAAGTAGCAATCAACGAAAGAGGAATCGCTACCATCGTAATTACTGCATTTCTCAAACTATGTAAGAAGAACAGCATGATAAATCCTACCAAAGCAATAGCTAAGAACAAGTCAAAAATCACATTATTCGCAGCATTCAGCGTGTAATCTGTGGTGTCATTCGCTATCTCTAATTTTATTCCTTGTTTTTCGTAGTCTTTTTCTACGGTTTTTATAGTGTTTTTGATGGCTTCACTTACCTCCACGGCATTGGCATCAGACTGCTTGGTAACCTGTAAGAGGATGGTATTTTTTTGGTTGATTCTCGCGATTTTTTCTACATCTTTCTCGCCATCCTGTATATCTGCGATATCTCCAAGGCGAATCATCATTCCAGAAGGCGTAGTGATAGGCAGTCTTCTCATTTCTTCTACAGAACCTATTTTACCCATTAGACGGATGATGGTCTGTTTTTCTCTCGTTTTGGCGTTTCCTGTTGGGAAGTCCAAGTTGGATGCTGCGATAACCTGCTGAACCTGAGCGATAGACAGCCCGTAACCTTCTAATTTTTCAGGGTGAATGTTCACTTGGATTTCTTTCTCCTGACCACCCACCATGGTCACCTGTGCAACTCCATTCACACGGGAAAAAATAGGCTGGATTTTTTTGTCTAAAAGATCATAGAGTTCTTTTTCAGACATTTTGGAAGTCGCCGAAAGGTTCATAATCGGTACATCATCCAGTGAGAATTTATTCAAAGATGGTGTTTTGGCATCATCTGGCAACTGGCTGACGATGGCGTTTATTTTCCTTTGGGCATCGGTCATTAGGTAGTTTACATCTGCTCCTGTATTTAGGGTAATGACTACCAGAGACAAACTTTCAAAGGATTTAGCTTCTATTTTTTTTACATTTTCCATAGAAGATACCGCATTCTCTATTTTTTTGGTCACGGTATTTTCCACCTCAGAAGGTGAGGCACCAGGGTAAACTGTCTGCACAGTGATGGTGTTGGTCTCCATTTTTGGGATAAGCTCATAGCCGAGAAGGCTGTAAGAGAAAATCCCTCCCAAGGTAAGGATAATAAAGAGAACGAGGATGATACTCGGACGCTTTATGGATATTTCAGGTAAATTCATAATTTTCTAATTTATTTGATGATTTCTACTGGAGTCAGGTCAGAAAGATTCACTTGTCCAGTTGTTACTACTTGATCGCCTTTGGATAGTCCAGAAAGCACTTCTATATAATCTCCGAAGTTTCTTCCTGAGGTAATGGTTTTCAGCTCTGCTTTTCCGTTTTTGATGACATAAACTTGGTTAGAGCTTACACTTCCCACAAAGGCTGTTCTCGGCACTGTCAAAATCTGGCTGTTTTCTTTCTCTCCGAAATATGCCGTTCCGTACATTCCCGCTTTTAGGGTGTTGTTGGTATTATTTTTAATTTCCACTTCTACTGGGAAATTTAGGCTGGCATCGGCCTTTGGAGCGACGAAGGTAACCACTCCAGAATATTTTTCATCAGGATAAACCGAAGAAGAAACCTCCACAGCTTGTCCTACTTTCACAGAACCGATGTGCTTTTCATCTACTTTTACTTCTAATTTAAGTGAGCCGATGTTTACAATTTCAAACAAAGCCTGCCCTGGCGCCACGAAAGAACCAGGCTCTATATTTTTCTTGTTAATAATCCCTGAAAACGAAGCTCTTACATTCACATCAGAAGCGCTAAGCTGTGCACTTTGAAGGCTGTTTTTAGCAGTTTGCGCTTGGAGGCGAACTTGGTCAAGCTGCTGCTTGGTCACACCTCCTGAAGCGTAAGCGCTCTCGAAACGCTTCACTTCGGCTAGGGCGTTGTTATAGACTGCCTGTGCATTTTGTACATTTACATTCTGCTGTTCGCCTTTGATGATGGCAAGAACCTGCCCAGCGCCTACACGGCTTCCCTCGTTTACTAAGACACGAATCACACGCCCTTGAGTTTCAGCAGAAAGAGCGACTTCCTGCTTTGCTTGGAATGTTCCGTTGGCTTCGTATTGAGTATTCACGCTTCTGAAATCTACGATGTCTGCTCTTACAGCTACATTGGCATTTTTCTCCGCTACGATGGCTGTCGCCTGTTCACTTTTTTCTTTATTTTTATTTAAAACGAAGACAATTCCTGCGATTGAAGCTCCGATTAAAGCGATTGTTATGATTGTTTTTTTCATTTTTATTTAAATTTATTTTGTTAATGTATTTAGTTCTCCTCTTGATTTTATTAGTTTTATTTCCGCTATTTTGTATTCCAGCAGAGCGTTGGTATAGTTGTTTTGCGCATCTGCGTAGGCTTTTTCTGCATCCAATAAATCGGTAAGTGTAGAAAGCCCATATTTATAGTTGTTTTGAGTGTTCTCTAAAACGCTCTTCGCTAAATTCACATTTTCTTTTTGAGTGTTGATAGTGATTAAACTATTGTTAATCTGAGTTTTAGCGTTTTCTATATCTAGGCTGATTGCCAGTTCTGCTTCTCTTTTTTCCACTTCAGCTTTTCTGATGTTTACATCGGCTTGGCGAAGTTTGGCTCTTGTAGAAAACCCATTGAAAACAGGGATGTTTAGACTTAGCCCAATGCTCGCTGCACTGTAGTAGAATGTGCGTTCATCTTTACTAAACCAAGGGAATTTTTGCCCTACACCAGTGTAGCCAAAGTTTCCTGAAAGTGCCAGAGTAGGATAGTATTCTGCTTTTTTAGCTTTTCTGTCCAGCTCTAAGAGTTCCAGCTGTTTATTGATAACTTTGATTTCTGTTCTGTTCTCCACGCTTGCTTCATTTCCTAGAAGTGCTGGCGTAGCATCAAAGGTGTCCTCTGGCATCACAATAGATTTATTGATGTCCATTCCTATCATGAATTTCAGGGAATGTTCTTGCAGTTGTAGCACTTCTAAAATCTGCTGTTTAGAGGCTTTTAGATTGTTCACTGCTACATTGGTTCTATCCAAATCTATCTTTTTCGCCAGACCACTTTTGAACAGCCCATCTATGATGTCTCTGGTTTTGGTAGTGCTGTTGAGGTTGGTCTCCACAGTTTTCAGTTTCTGCTGTGTTTGATAGACTTGGTAGTAAGCTGTCGCTACTTTTTCTATCAGATTTTCATTGGTAAGCTGCTGATTGATAGCATAAAACTCTCTGGTTGTTTTTGCGGCTTTCAGACCAATGAAAACACTTTGGTTGAACAACTGCTGAGTAACAGAAATTCCCGCTGAAGTCTGCCATGGGTTACCTATTTTTACTTGATTTCCCATGAAGCTCAATTGTTGCAGAATAGGATTGTAGGTAAGACTTCCTGTGACATTCACTTGTGGAAGTGTAGCCGCGCGCACTTGCTCTATCTGGTACTCTGCGTTTTCGTATTCTAATTTGGCTTTTACAGCCTCTGCTTTATGCTCTAGGGCATAATTAACCGCTTTGCTGAGAGTCAGTTCTTCCTGTGCTTTTGGAAAGAAACTCAGTAGAGCCAAAGCTATTGATAAACTATATTTCATTTTCATTTTTTATTAAATTTTCTACTATTTCTAAACCTTTTGGCGTTACGATTGACCTTAGATAAAATTCTAAAAATTTGTCATCGTGTTCTTTTATTGATATACTTTTTCCTATTTCTTCTGGGAATTCTTCATACAAATCGATGGCATCACATCCTGCAATAAACTGGACGGCCAAAAAAGATTTATCTAGATTTTCTCTGTAGATTCCTTGTTTTATTCCCTCACTTATGTTGTTTTCGATGTGGTTTTTCACATCCTTGCAGCGTTTTTTTTCAAATTCATAACAGAGCTCTGGGTAATACTTTTTAAGCTGAAAAAAACAAGGCGATGTTTCAAAATCTTTTCCTAAAATACCATCTATTGATTCTTTTATTTTGAAATGCTCATGAATAGCCGTTTCGCATTTTCCTGATATTTCTGCAATTTTGCTGAAAGCCAGATTATACACATAATCTAGAGTAGCCTTTACTAAATCTTCTTTTGATGGAAAATACTGATAAATGGTCTTTTTTGAAATATGAAGAGATTGTGCAATATCATCCATCCCAACGGTCTTAAAGCCATTCCTTAGGAATAATTCCTTTGATTTTTCTAATATAGTGTCTTTCATATTTTGTCTGATTTTGTTTTGCAAATATATAAAAACCAGGAAACAAAAAAGTAAAAAAAAGTTTCCAAGTTCATTCGTTTCTTGTAAAATATTGATTTTCAGTAATAAAAATTTCACTCTTTTAAAGGAAATTATTGGAAAGAGAAAAACTATTTATAGTAAGTTTCCAAAAAGATGAAAAAATCATTCATTCTGTAGATGTTATTTGCCGCCAAATAAACACACAGAACGAGAACAATAGAAACTAAAAAATTCAGGATTTTGGGCTGTTTTTGGTAAGAATGGAACAGCCAGCCAAGGAACAGCGGATAAACAAAAACGAAATGTCCTCCATAGATGTAGGAAACATTGAGCCCGAATTTTAGGATGCAGTGTATGATGATGTCTACTAAAAACGAAAGTGTAAGTATCTGAAAATAAGTGTTTTTAAAGTTTTTTATAATGCTCCAAATCACCAATATGAGCAAAATCCCAACAAAGAGATAAGGCCAATCAGATTTATAAACATCCATAAAAAGGGCTTTGTATTCGAAGCCTTTTTTGTTGTTATAGTTTTTAATAATGAACCCAGGGAATAATATGTTACCACCTAAAAACCAAGAAGTTACCATATCCCAAAAAGGTACGGATTTGGCGCTGGAAAACTTTTCGTACTGCTCATCGGTTTTAGATAGAATTTGCCTTAAATTAAAATCCATTCGCATCAGGAACAATAGAATAAAAATTCCAGCGGAAAGGGCTACTTTCAGAGTCGCTTGCCAGAATTTTTTCCAAGACAGGAAAAGCCTTTTTTCAAATAAAATAGGAATGTAGGTTTTGACAATATTCGTGATGGTAAGCCCTCCAATCGCTACGCCAGAGAGCATCATCGGGAAAAAGGGAATGCTCTGTTTCTGCTGGATTTTTTTTGCAGTGTAATAATTAAAAAAGGTCAGAAAAAAGAGCGAATAAGTGTAAGTTTCGGGAGTAAAAGACAAAAGGATATTCGTAGAGAAAAAAGCAAAAAAAATGGTCAAAATCCATGCTGATTTTTTAGAAATCAAAGTGATATTGGTCAAATATTTATAAATCTGAACCAAAGTCAAACTAATAGTAATGGTGCTGAGCCACGCCCAAACTAGTCTGAAAATCTCGTTTTTCTCGCCGCCAGAAACGAAAAGTGCAAAATTCCGTAAAAAATCAAAAAAATAGATAGACAGCGGATGCCGTTCAAAACCTCCGCCAGTCATGATAATGGCACGGTTATCAAAACTAAAATAAGCATCCCATGGAATACGGTCATCAAAAATGATGCGGTATTTCAGTGCGATAATGCTTCCTAAACTCCCATAAACAAGCATGAATAAGCCAAATAAAATATATTCAGCTTTGTTATTTGGGAAGAGAAGGGATAGGGCGCTGTGGATTTTTGATTTTAGTTTTGTCATTGTTGCAAAATTAGAAAAATATAACAGAAAAGAAGATTTTCCCATGAAAGCAGATTTTTATTTTCTATTTTTGCTGAAACATTTAGAAATATGTTTTCCGACGAATATTTTATGAAAGCAGCTCTCCAAGAGGCTCGCTATGCCCTTGAAGAAGAGGAAGTTCCGATAGGCTGTGTGATAGTTTGTAATAATAAAATTATCGCAAGAGGGCATAATCTCACCGAACGACTAAACGACATCACAGCCCACGCCGAAATGCAGAGCATAACCTCGGCGGCTAATTTCCTTGGTGGTAAATACCTGAAAGACTGCACGATGTATGTGACTCTGGAGCCGTGCATGATGTGCGCTGGGGCTTTGTTTTGGTCGCAGATTTCCCGCTTGATTATCGGAGCAAGGGATGAAAAGCGCGGTTTTCTAAACAAAGGAATAGAACTCCACCCTAAAACCGAAATTATCACGGGTGTTTTAGAGGAAGAATGCTCTCTTTTGGTCAGTGAGTTTTTCAAGGGAAAACGATGAATATGATTTTTAAATACAAATAAAAATAGGTTATTTTGGTTTTATGTTAAAATTTTGTTAAATTTGCAGAGAAATTTTATACACTAGTTGTATGAATTAAGTTAAAAAATAGTTGTTCAACCAGTTCCTAAGTTTAAATATTATATTTTATTAGGAACATAAAATTTAGAATTTATGAAATTTAAAAAATTATCTAGAAGAGTGTTTGCTATTGCTGCTCTTGCAGCTGTAGGATTAGTAGGAACTTCACTCACATCATGTAGTAGAAGTAGTGATAGTAATGTGCCAGCTATAACAGCAGTTCCTTTAGAGCAGGCTATCTTAGGAACATGGAAACTGACAAAAAAAGAAGGAAAAGTAGGAGGAAAGTTTACAGAAAGTGTAGTAGGAGAATCATATGAAGTTTATGATGCAAATGGAGATTATAAGCGTTATAGCGATAGAGCTTTAACAAATCTTCTTAATGGAGGAAAATATAGAATAGATAATGATATTCTTGTATTTTCTTCAGGGTCAAAGTATAAGCTTGAGGTTAATGGAAATGTTATGGTTCAGACAAGTAGTGATGGTTCAAAAAGAAATACTTACACAAAGTTATAAAATAACTAAGCGGGTATCAATAGATATCCGCTTTTTATTTTAACTCTTCTATGGAATACACAAAATCTTGGTTGAACTCATTCATAGAGTTGATAAGCTGAAAATGAGAAAATTCGTTTAGGTTTTGCAGGGTAATTTCTGTTTCTTTTATTATTCCTTGTTTTAGGAGGTTTTGCCGCTGAACGCCATTGAGCAAGAAACTTTTAGGCGTGTACCAAGTTTGGTTTTTTAGGAATAGAAGATTAGAAAAAGAAGTGTCTGTAATCTGTCCGTTTTTCACGATGATGATTTCTTGTGCTCGGGCTTTTTTCTTCATTTTTTCAAATTCTGTGCGATCTGCAAATTTGAAATCGTACGAAAAATCATTGTTTTCTACTAGTTCGAAAGTTTCTATTTCTGGAAATGCGTAAGGGAGCATTTGGGATTTGAAATTTCCTTCCAAATCATATACAATGCGCAGTTTGTAGAGTCCGTCTTCATCATGCTCTAAGTCCTTGAAAATCTTTTCTAAATCTATACTGCACTCCTTCCCGAAATGTGCAAAAGTCTCGCGAACCCTCTGTTGATGAAGGTCTAATAAGAATGCTTTTTGGTCTTCTACTTTTATGCTTTCAATAAATTGGAACATATATTTTATTTTTCATTTCTTGATATTCATCTTCCAGCTGGCTCATATGGGTGATTCCTCCACCACTTTTGAAGTAGAATTTTTCGTTTTCTTTTTCTATAAAACGAATCATCACACAGCTGTCCAGATTTCTGCCGTCGAACCAACCGCAAACGCCCGTGTAAAAGCCTCTTTGGTAGTTTTCTGCCTCTAAAACAATCTCTAAAGTCTTCATTTTCGGAGCACCCAGTATAGACCCTGCGGGAAGCAGTTTTTGGAGAATGTCGCCTATATTTTGCTGAAATTGAGGTTTTAGCTCTCCTGATATTTTGGAACTCATGGCGTATAAATCCCTTTGGCGGGTTTTGATGAAATCTATCCTTTGGAATTCTTCCAGCTGAACATTATCCGCCACTATGCTGAGGTCATTTCGTAATAAATCCACCACGGTATAATGCTCGGCAAGTTCTTTTCTGTCTTCTTTTAGGACATTGATAGCGTTCTCCACAGAGGCATCGATAGTGCCTTTCATCGGATAGGTGAAAATTTTATTTTCTTTGATTTCCACGAAAGTTTCTGGCGAAAAAAACACAAATTGGTCATCGAAATAGACTTTGTATTTCGCATCAGAAATTTTGTAAATTTCCTTTAAAGAAAGATTGGTTTTTATCTCCGTTTGGCAGGTGTAGTTGGCAAGGTAGGAATTTCCGCCTTTGAGGTTTTTTTGAACTATTTCAAAGCCTTTTTGGTAATCTTCCTTGCTCTGCGGGAAATTTTCCCAAAAGATATTTTTTTCTGAATTTTGAATGGTTTTTTCAAATTTGAAGTCAGGAAATTTGATGAAAATATCTGCCTTTTCCAAATCTTTTTCTTCGAGAATGATGATATTCTGAGCCAAAAAATCAATCATAAAAAAGAAAGGAATTTTATTCGCAGAGAGGAAGTTCATTCTCTCAAAAGAGCCTTGAAGATTTTTCATAGTGCAAAAATAAAACTAAAACTTTATTTTTGCATAAATAAAAGCGTTAAAGTGATTTTTTAAACAAAATCCGGTGTTTTAATGCAAAAATATTTTTACAGAAGAAATAAACAATAATTTATAAATATGAAAAAAGTAATTTTACTAATCGGCTTTTGCTTTTCATTCATGCTGTCTGCTCAGAAAGGAGCTTATTATCAGCAATATGTGAAGTACAAAATGAACATCGATGTAGATGCATCTAACTATTCTTACCACGGAAAACAGAGCATAGAATACACGAACAACTCGCCTGATGAGCTCAGAGTAGTGTATTTTCACCTATATTGGAATGCCTTTAAGCCTAATTCTATGATGGACCAAAGGGTGACTAACCAAGGACTGAATGCAGACAGCCGTCTCATGACCAAAGTAAATGGGAAAGCTGTCTCTCGTTTGGCTTCTATTCCTGCTAATGAAGAGGGAAGCCAGAAAATAAATTGGATAAAACAAAAAGACAAAGACCTAAAATTTGAAGTTCAGGAAACGATAATGAAAGTTTATCTGAATGAACCGCTGAAACCAAATTCCACTACGACTTTCACGATGGACTGGGATGCAGTGATTCCACACCAAATCCGAAGAGCAGGGCGAAATAACCGAGAAGGCGTGGAAATGTCTATGTCCCAGTGGTATCCTAAAATCGCAGAATACGACTATGACGGCTGGGCGACTTTTGACTATATAGGAAGGGAATTTCATGCGCCGTTTGGAGATTTTGATGTGACAATCAATATTGACAAAGACTATGTCATCGGAGCAGGAGGAACACTCCAAAACCCTAATGAAGTGAAAGGATATGTCCAAAATCCTACAATCAAAGAAGATAGAAACGGAAAGGCAACATGGAGATGGAGAGCCAAAAATATTTTGGATTTCGCTTGGGCAGCAGACCCAGATTTCTCAGTGGAAGAAACGACCGTAATCGATGGGCCTAAACTATATTTTGTTTATCAAAAATCAGAAAAGACAAAATATTGGGAAGAAGCAAAACCTTTGGCGGTTAAATTTTTCCAAATCATGAACGCTACTTTTGGAAGGTATGCATATCCAAGCTACAGCTTTATCCAAGGGGGAGATGGCGGTATGGAATATGGAATGTGTACGCTGATGCTGGGCGAAGCGAAAGACTTGGAAGGTCTTGTGAGTCTGATGGTGCATGAGGGGGCGCACTCTTGGTATCAGCAGATGCTTGCGACGAATGAGAGCATGGCTCCTTGGCTGGATGAAGGTTTTACGACATATGCACAAGATTATGTTCTTTACCGATTGTTCCCACCAGCTCAGCCGCAGCCTAATCCTTTCATGGATGCTATCCAGAGCTATGTGGCATTCACGAAAAGAAAGATAGAAGAACCAGCGGTTTGGCTTGCTGACCACCATGACCACGGTTCGGCTTACAGCGTGGCATCTTACAACAAAGGGCAGCTGTTTTTAGTAGAGCTAGGCTATATCGTAGGGGAAGAGACTTTGTCTAAAATCATGAGAAAATATTATGATGAATGGTCTATGAAACAC
>JABCOA020000107.1 GCA_013333875.2 Flavobacteriaceae bacterium
TCTAAAGTATCATCTGTAACCACCACATGTACGGCATCGAATCCTTTTACCGTTTCATTTGGACCATCTTTGTAATATATCTTGCTGATTGCAGGAATTGTTTTATAAGTTTCACGGATTATAGCGTGTAATAACAATTCTCCGAATTCACCTCTATTTTCGAATTTTTCTGATTGATAGATACTTGCAGTTATTTGTCGTATTTTGGCGACTACATTTTCTCCCGTAAGATTCTCAAATTCAGAATATGTTAATGTAAATTCTGGTAGATATTCGAAAAGATAATCTACTAATTGGTCTTTTCTCCATTGACGACTTTCAAATCCTGCACACACTCCATGCAAATCAGGGAAAGTGTCGTCTTTATGGATTATAACATTAAAAAAAGGAGGTTTACTCATGAGTTTATTTTTGTGATTTTTTTACAAAAATACCTATTTGGAAAGGAACATCCAATTATACTATTAATAAAACAGTTCATATTCTGATGGAAAATAAAACAACAAATGTAGATTTAGTTGAGACGGATCTGTGGTTAAATTTTAGAAGCCAATAGGAAAAGAATACTTACTCAAGGAGAGCTGTATTCATAAATTTTTGTATTTCTTCATGCTGGGTTATTCTTCCTCTTTATACTTTTCTTAAAGATCTTCTCCTCTTTTTATAATAAAAACAATACTTTGAGGACATTACCGATATTGCTAATTTAAAAATATTTCTCCATTCCATGGATATTCAGTCCCTCTATATATAGTCATTTGTAAAAAACTATACATTAATAATATAAAAATGAGGATAACCGTAATCAAATCCTTTTTTATTAGTAGATGTAAAATACCTATTATAAACAAAAGAGCTATAAATACTCCTATACAATATATGTCGCCCAACCCATATCCATAAGTCATATAACCATTCAAGTTTAATAGTAAAACTATAACTACTATTATTAGCTGAATTTTTAAAATAATCTTCATTTTATTCTACTTTTTGTAATTTTCTTATTTTTCCTTCTTTTATTGCTTGGTCTATAACTTCAGGATGTTCAATATCAAATGAATGAGCTCCAAATGAATCTACTTCTTTACGAGTTTTTCCCCAACTTGTAACCTTTTTAATATATTTATCATCAACATTTAATTCTATATTTGTTGTTATGTTGTTATTATAGTAATCATCTCCAGCAAGTTCTCCAGATACTCCGTCAAGTCTATTCCAAAGATTAATATGATCATTTATACTATCTTTTTGTGTTTGAGGATTTTCAATATCACCTTTTTGGTTATATGCAGGAGCTGCTATACTAATAATATTTACTTTTTTACCCGTTTTTTTGTAAATAAGTTTAGATGCTTGTATGGCAACATTAGAACCATGACTATGACCAATTAGTGTAATATCCTCTCCTTTTTTCATTGTTTTTATTACAAAATTTGATAATTCTTCAGCTGCCTTCCCTCTTGTTTTTTGATTATTAGTTAATGGAGCTTTCCAATTAAATGTCCTATAGTAGTGCTTATTATTTGTGATTTTTAATAAAGTATTAACTGTTTTATCACTCCATCTCTTTGAATTAGAAGATGTTCCATGTATAAAATACGCTTGTTTTCCTGTTGGATCCACATAAATCACAGGATTATTGTAAGTATATCCATAGGTATTATGGTTCATTGGATTAAACACCCCATTATTATGCTGTCCGTCTATATAGTGTTCTGTCTCTTGTATTGGATTATAACCACTGAGTGGGTCAGTATTCAGCCACAGGCTGGTTTTCATATCCAGATATCTCGCACCAAAATAAGTTAGATTGGTTTCTTGGTCTAATTCCTTCCCATTGAACAAATACGGTATGGTCTTGCTTGTGCTGTGTTCCTCAAAGAGCACTTCCCCAAAGGCTATGTATTCCGTATGCTGGGTTATTCTTCCTTCTCTATCCGTGATGTAACTGCTTGACCCCAGATGGTCTGGGTGGTAGTAGTAAAGGTTTTTCTCCCTTATTCCATTCGGAACAAAGCCATACCCTGCTTTCACGGTCTGTGGCATAATCGGGTCTCCGTACTGCACAGGAGGACCTGGGACATCTCCCGGCTCATTGAACTTCGGTGGTCTTGGCCAGCCTTCCGGTGGTTCTTGGTCTTGGCGGATATTCTGCCATCCAAGGCTCGGGTAAGGCTGTCCTGTCCATTCTGGGCTGGCGTAGATGCCGTGCTGTGTCGGTGGACCTGGGGGAACCTTTAGTCCACGAATATAATTGTCCCTTGCCTCCTGCATTTGGGCGTTTTGGCGGATGTAGTCTATTCCTCCCGCCATGATGCCCGTGTTCTTATGCACAAAAGTCCCTTCGCCCAGCTTACTCACTATCCTTGCCGAACCCTCAAAATAATGCTTGGTAAATTTCCCTTTCTGCACCACGAAATAAGGATTCACATAGGCGGTATAGTCGTCCATATGGGTGATGACTGCCGATGTCAGCCCGTTGGTCACCACCGTACTGCTCTCCCCGCTGCTTTTCACCGCTCTCTCGCCCGCATGGTCGTAAGTGTAGAGATGCAGTTTTCCATTATCATTAATGCCTCTCAGCCTGTTTTCCTCGTCCCAAACCATAGCGCGGAAGCTCTTAGATTCCTCGTAGTACACAGGATTACCGTTGCCGTCATACTGGTAAGTTCGGGCTTTAGGTTTGCCCATCTCCATGATTTCACTCGGGGCGTGAGGGTGGGCAGGGTTGTTGTAGCTGTAGTCCAGCGTATAGCCCTTCTGCATCCCTCCGGAGAGGTGATTTAGTTCTTTCTTTGTGATGGAGTTAAGATTATTATAACTCATTTTCAGCTCATAGCTGGCGCTGGTGAGCTCTCCGGTGTAGTTTCCTTTGGCGAGGGTCAGCCGGTTGAGATTATCATACTGATATTCATAGCTGGAAGCCCCGCCCAGTGCATTGCGGATAATCGGGAGCTGGTTCTCCACCTTGAGAATGTTCCCTACCAAATCATACGCATAACGGTTGTTCTGGATAAGGAAATTTCCCCCGCCTCCTGCTGGAGCAAGACTTTCGGCCTTGAGCTGTTTAAGGCGTCTCATCACAGGGTCGTAGTGGTAGCGGGTCTCGGTATCGTTTCCGTAGAGACGGTATACTTTCTGCTCAAACTCATCATAGCCCTGCTGTTTCAGGTAGGTGTAGGCATGCTCCTCACTTGGTGCTGTGCCTTCGGGAGCTTTATAGCCTTTCAGGCTCGTTAAGTTCCCCGCAATATTATACCCAAAGTCCAGTCTTTCTCCATCAGGATAAACCAGCTTTTGGATACGGTTCCAGCTGTCGTATTCATACTGGGTTACATAGGTCTGCACTTCTACAGGCTTTATCCGCAGACTTCGGATTTCCTTAGTCACCTCGCCCATATCTCCGTAGAAGTATTCAGTTCCTCCACTCGCATCTTCTACCAGCCAGAGTCTTCCTCTTCTTCCTGCCTGCTCACTTTGTGCTCCATAGTGGTAGCGGACACTGTTTTCAGGGTATTTCGGGTATTTTATCTCCTGCAGGCGGTTGTAATCATAGTGGTAGGTGATGTAGCCATCAGGCATTTCTCCGCGTATCTGGCTGGTTTGTCTCTTGATGAGATTTCCTGCCTTGTCATAGACTAAAATAGTCGTTCCTGCATCAGGATGTACTAATTTGGTTCTTCTTCCTAAGAGGTCATACTCGCTCAGGGTTTGGTGTCCCTGTGCATCAGTTACCTTGGTAAGCTCTCCTATGGCACTGTATTCAAAGTGGGTCTCTGTGCCGTCAGGCTGCACTTGGGTCAGCACTCTTCCCTGCGCATCGGTATAGGTATGGCTTTGTCTATTGAGCGCATCAGTCTGTGTGGTGTGCAGGGTATTTTCCCCCTTGTGGTGGGTGATTTTATAAGCTGTTTTCACGCTGGAACCATCAGGCAGAATCTGCTCTACCGGCCGGTCTTTCTCATCATAGAGGGTTTTGGTCGGCGGGATGCTGCTGCTTGGTGCGGGTACCAGCTGGTTCTGCACCGATGCAGTGAATGGATAATAGGTCTCTACTACCCTGCCTAAGGCATCATAGATCTGTTTTCCAGAGATGATGTGTTTTTCTTCATCAGCAAGTCCTCTTCCCCTGAAGATACTTGCGGTCTTTTTCACCTGCACCGCTCTTCCCAGCCCATCAGCATAAGTATAGGTTTCTATATCTCGGTTATGCTCAGGGTCGTAGTTTCTGGTCAGTGCATAAGGCAGCTGTCCAGCAGGACGAGACTGATTAAGGTTCGGATATTCATAGCGGATGGTGTAGGGTTTTCCAGCTTTGGCTTCTTTAGGCCCTAAGATACTGATGGTTCTTCCCTTAGCATCCAGCGTATAGAGCATACTCTCCCCGTTTCGGTCAGTAGTTTTTACCAGTGCTCCAAAGCGGTAGTCATACTCCATGGTATTTTCATACCCAAAATGATCTTTAATCTTGGTAATATGGCTGTGAGTTTCAGGGTTGTACTGATAGCTGAGCTGTGAGCGTTGTCCTTTCTCATTCTCTGCACCAGTTACCTGTACCAGGTTGCCATATTCATCATAAGAAAGCTGTGTCTCTGTATAGATTCCTACTCCAGAGAACTGGCGTATTTTGATGACTTCTGCAGTCTGCGGGTGGATGTCTGCTTCCCGTTTTCTTACCTCTCCATTAGCATCTTTTACGATGATACTTTGGGCAATACCCCCGAAGTAAGGGGTTGCACTTTCATAATAGCGGATATCAGCTTCTATCTTATCAGAAGGTTTTCCTGCTCCATGGTCTATGTACTTGACGATATTTCCTACTTGGTCATAGTGTTTCTCCGTTTTCTTTTCTAGGTAATCGCTCTGCTCATATACTCGTTCTCTCTCCTCTTTTGGTGCGATAAATACAGATTTTGTATCCATCTGCGGAAGAGAAAGTTGGTTCGACGGGATTACCGCTCCGCTTTGTGCATCTGCGATATGGTAAGTTACACTGCTTTCGCTGAGTTTCGCTCCATTTTTATCAAAGGTTGTACTTTTCTTAAGCTGAGATTTTCTAAAAAAGTCTTCATTATAATATTCCTGAACGCTGGTTCTCAGTACTGTACCATCTTGTGGATTGATCTGCATCTGCTTTACTTCACCATAACCATAGAAACTGCGTTCTCTTCGGTCATAGTAAGGTTTGTTATATTCAAATCTTGAGATAGCGTAATCTTCTCCATCACCAGTATAGCCATCAAATACCTTTACTTCTTTGAGTACCCACTGGCTGTTAGGGTTTTCATAAGTTGGCATTTTACGCTCATAATCTATTTCAAACCAGCTTCCTGTTGCTGTTTCTACCCTCTTCAGCATATTGGTTCTGCGGATATTAGAATAGGCTACTCTCAGGTCATTTTCATCTTCAGAGAGTACATAATCTAAGTTGCCATCACCATCTACATCAAGGAAAGTAGCCTCTACACGGTTAGTATTGGTTCCATAGGAGCCTCCTCCTGTAAAACTGAGACGGATAAATAGTATAGGTGGCGGAGTAATAGAAATATTCACACCCCCTCCATGACTTATGGAGACATTTCTTCCTACAGGCCTTCCAGCTGTTCTAGGAATAAACAGAGGAGTGGTATCCCATCGGTTTCCAAGATTAGGATAAACAAGAGTTCCATGGTCTTGGTAGATTACTTTATCTGCCAGTCCATCACCGGTCATATCCAGCAGCTGAGTTTTCATATCAGTGATAGATTTTCCATAGCTGTATCCTCCAGTAAAGGATCCTGATTGTCTTGAAAAACCAAGACTTGGACCTCCACTGGTATCTGTACTTTCTCCTTTATTGAGTTCTCCAAAATTCCAAGGTTCTGGACTCCAGAAGCCATATCCCGTATTGTAGGAAACATAACTACTCGTTACTCTGTCTGCCAGCCCGTCTCCATTAATATCAGTATAGGTATGCTCTGCATGGTCTTCTCCAGAAGAGATGCCTCCGCTGAGTCCCAGTGTTGCTTTTGCCTTATCAGCATCTTGTGTTCCTTGGGTAGCAGTATTTTGCTGCTGTTGGGTAGATTTCTCTGTATTTTTAGATGCAGACGATTTAGCTAAAGGATGAGCATAGGTTCCATTGATAGAGCCTCCTTGGTTAGAGGTTTTAGAATGAGTGAAGTTTCCTATTTCTGCAGCTTGAGCTGAGATGCCTCCTCTCGGGGTGGTATACTGCACGAAGCCTCCACGAACAAAATCTGGGAAACGGTCACCATTAAAATCCGCCATGGTCTCTTTGATGTAGGTATCTCCAGAACCTCTGGAACCACCAATTCCTACACTTCCCCCTCCGAAATTTGCTCCTATAGAGAAGACCTCACTACGCCCTTCATTAACCATATTTAAGGCTCTACCACTACCTCCTGAAAGCACAGGAAGTGAAGTGTCTAAATACTGAATAATATCATTTTCCCCTAATCTGGAAGGAGAAAACTCCTCTCTGCTGATATAAATATCATCTTCTAATCCTGTAAATCTTGAAATAGGAGTATTTCCTTTTGTTCTAATGAAATAATGATTAGAAGCCTCCATTTCTGGACGGGCAATACTTCCATCATGCTGACTAGGATCTACATTAGGAGGGTTAGAGCTGTCATAATTTCCATAGTTCTCTACCAGCAGACTTTGGTCTATGGTACTGGAAGCTTTAGTTCCATTAAGCACAAAACTTCCCCATCCTCTAAAGGCTTTACCAAATTTTACTTCACTATGAGGTTCCTCAAAAGGAATATAAACCCCATAATCTCTATGTTGCTGAATGGAGGTAGCAATATGATGACGATGAGTAGGAGTATATCGAGGGTCTGTCTTCGCCAGTCTTATAGAATCCTTAATTTGAGCTTTAATTTCAAAATGATGGTCATCAAGGAATTCTTTCATTTTTTTATTGGAAACATTAGCTTCTATAAAAACTTCTTTTCCTAATACCACAGAATCAGATACTATATCAGAAGGTTTTGGATTCAGACTCAGTATCCCATTCACTACCTTGTAGCGTTTACGCGCTACTACTTTTCCTTCCTGCTTTGCTGTTAGAAGGATATCTCCACTGGTTGGTGGGGTTCCTGGAGCGGGAGTAGGTGTTGGTGAAGTAGGAGGAGTAGCAGAATATAGATGAATCCTTAGCTTTCCTTTTTGTGAAGGCATCATATAGCGTGGAGTATAGAAGTTATCAAGCTTCTCATAAATTTTAAAGTCAGCATTAATAGGATGGCTTACCCTTCTCCCCTCGCCATCTATATATTCTATACTAGGTCTAAAGTCAATATTTCTCCAGTTAATTTCTGTTTCACTTTCTATTTCTACTTTCAGTGCTTCAGCCTGCTGGAAACTGCCCAGCGGGATTAAAGACAAATCATAGGTAGCGGCAGCTTCACTGAAATACTGCTCATGAACAAGAGTTTTACTGCCATGAGTAAGGTCTATCTTATAAAATTTTAATTTAATACCATCTGTAGTAGCCCCTTTTACAAAGTTACCTCTTAATGTAGGACGAGTATCGCTTGGAAAAGCATACATCTGCTCAGAAGAAAAGAGAATATCCTCTATGGTATATTTCTTTAAATCAAGGCTGTTTTCATCCTGTGCTGCAGCAAGAGAAGTATAAGTAATCTCTGGTTTCCAAAAAGTTTTATCATAGTTTCCATCTTCCTTAGAGCTTACTCTGAAGTAAAGCACATCTCCTTTCTGTACATTGAGTTCTTCGGTTTTGGATTTCAAGGCATAATCATCAGCAGTAATATCTTCCTGCCAAACAAGATTTCCTTTATGCTGAAAATAAAGCTTTACCCCATCTGCTTTTGGAGTGCCATCATTTTTTGTATACTCAGCTCTTTTAGGAGATAAATCTTCTATCAATTTGTAGGTATGGGAAATGGAAATTCTTCCTGCCACTGGAGCTTTCCAGGTTCTTACCACATCATGAAGCGGATTGTTTCTTTCCAATTCCTCTCGGGTAATTCCTGTGGTTCCTGAGATACTAAGGGTTCCTGTGTTGAGAATAGGAGAAGGTGTACCTGTACTACTTGGTGAGAATGTTGGTATTCCATTTACCAGACGGTTATAGTATATCGTCCCTCTATTGGCAAAATCTACCAGCCCATCTCCATTGAAGTCCATGAAATAACTTTCAGTGATATTCTTAGATACCTGTTTGTTATAACCAATAGGAAAACCTGCTTTGTTATTAAGGTTAATCATTAAATCTACCCCGTAATTATAAGAGTTAGATTTTGTTCTTCCTAAACTAGAGAGATTAATAGGAATTTTGGGACCAAAACCTTCTGTTCCTAAAGCGGTAAGGTTTTTTCTATAGTAAACGCTGCTACCATCAATATAAATTTTATCAGGAAGGTTATCTCCATCTATATCCTGAAAGAGAACTTTAGAATGAGTGCTTCCCCAGTTGCTTCCTCCACCGCCTCCTAAGGTACTGTTATTAAATCTGCCTATTCCTGTAATTCCTACTCCCACTCGGAAGTTTACCCCTCCACTCTCGGAGTTGGAAGTTCCCACCAGTGTAGGTTTACCAGAAAAACCATCTATTCCTAGAATAGTATAGGCAATGTTATCAGATGGAACCTGCCAAGTTTTAAAAGCTCCAAAAGGAATATAATTGCCATTACTATCATGGACATCATCATAATAATCCATTTTGTTAGTATAGAAAAGCTGTCCTTCGGCATCATAACTGCGGATTTCTTTCAGTAATGTTTTTTTGAAGGCACCCTCTCTGTAGACCAGCTCATAAGAGCGAACCATTTGTCCAGAGTACTTTATTTCTATTTTTCGAAGAAGCCTGTTGTGCTGTTGTTTAAAACCAAGCCTTGCAGAAATTTGAACATCATTTCTTAGGTTTTCTCCCAAGTCTTTGTCTGTAATAAAATGTACAGAGTAAGCCCCTTTGGTGTTGTTTTTTCCAGTATAATAAATACTTTTAGGGTAGAGAACCCCTCCATCTTTTACATATTCATAGTGGATACTGTTTCCTTTCAGGTCTTTCTGAGAAGAAATCGCCCAGTGCCCTATATTACCCTGAGGATCTGCAAGCACAGAAGAAGCGGCTATACTGTTCTCATCTCCCCCATAGTAAAAAGTAACCCCGCTTTTAGATTTTACCATCCAATGATAATTATTAGGATGGTTTCCTTTTCTAATGATTTGGTTAAAGCCCCCTTCCCTTCTTGGGTAAAAACGCTTGTTTGTAGTTCTGTTTTCCCACTCATTTCTGTGGGTATTAGGCAGAAGTTCTTCTCCTGATAAAATATAAGATTCTGTCTCATATTGAGCATCATAACGAGGTGCTCCCCAGCGGGTATCAATACTTAGGGAAGGAAGGGTTAAATTCCATCCTGTTCCCAGCCAGCTTTGGCCGCCATCACTGCTGTATTGTATACTCAGTCCTGGCTGCATACCTGCTCTTCCAGCTGGAAGATCTATAGAAAAGGAGGTTGAAGCTGAGCCGTCTGGACTTGCTGAAGGTGGAGAAACTGACTGTACTCCAACAAAAGGGCTTGCAGCTTTGAGTCCACTGATGCTGGTAGGAGTAAAACCTGAAGTATCGGGACTTTCAGGAAGTTTGATAATTCCCGCAATAAAGTCTGAAGATTCCTTAGTTTTCCCGCTGACACTCTCTGCTAAATGAGATTTTACTTCTGATTGTGGAAGTTTCTGCCATAGCTTTTTAGCTCTGTCATAGAAGAATATGGAAATGTCTTTTTCAGTATATCCTTCTGGGATTTTAGTTTTGTCATAAGCAATTTCAATAGAAATTTCCTTTTCAAATAAAATTCCCCCAGGCCGCATACGATAACCCTCCGCATTTTTTGTTAGATTAATTATGTTGCTTCCTAGAGCAGGAAGATTTCTTTTATTTAAGGCAGAAACAGATACTCTTAGTGCCTTAGAGACACTTCCTTCTGGAAATTCAGCCCAAAATCCCTTCTGACTGATGACCGCTGCAGAGGAAGGAGTAAGAAGCTTTCCAGATAAATTAGGATGTTCTTCTGTAGTATCAGGTTTATTTTTGTTTTCTATTTCTTTAGTGCTGAAAAAGTCTAAATGCCTTGAAATATAGGTTACAGCTCCCAAGCTGGCACTTATCCCTAAAAATAAAAATATATTATAGAAGTATTTTTTTCTCATGTTGATACAATTAATGAACAATAAGTTTTAAGCTGTTTTCTCCCAATAGTGTTTTAATATGGATGATATATACCCCTGAAACACCAATATTTCCATGATATTCATACTGAGATAGATTATAGAAATTCTGTGACTGCATGAGCCTTCCCTCCATGGTATAAATGCTGACCTGTCCGCTGGTGGTTTTAGGAAACGCTGCCTGAAGCGTAAATTTTCCTCCTGGAGCAGGATTAGGATAGAGCAGAATCTGGGAGTCCGCAATTTCATTTTCTACATAAGTCTTGAATTTAGAAACAGATTTACAGCCATGCTCGTTTTTGATTCTAAGCTCATAGTCACCTGCCTGGCTGAGGAGATAATTTTTGTTTTCTGAAACTAGACGACCGTTCTGGTACCACTGATAAGCATAGCTCCCTTTAGGCAAGCTTTCTTCTGGAGACAGCAGCAGTGGTTTTTTAGCGATGATATATTCTGAATTGAGATTTGGTAACGGAGCATCTCCGTCAGAGAGATAAAAGCTATCCTTGTAAGTCCTTCCATAGGCATCAGAAATATTATATAAATACTTTCCTGAAGAAAGGCGCAGAGCCTTTTGATTAAGTTCTGAAGAACTTAAGTTCATACTTTGCTGATAGGAAGGAGTTTCTTCTCTATGAAGGGTTACATGATAAGGAGCCTGTCCTCCCACAATATTAAATCTCACTTTTCCAGAGAGACTTTCCCTGCATTTGGAGGCTTCTATATCTAAATGAGAAAACATCTCTGGCGCTATCCAGATACTATAGGCAGTCTGTCCATTGGCAGAATCTTCCCAATTATTAAAACTCAATGGCTTTTGAGAGGAAACTTTTCCTAATTTATGATATTTTGTTGAAGTAGGATGAAATAATCGCTCCTTAGAAGAATCTGTGACCAGCCAATAGTAATCATTTTTCTCACTAGACTTTGCTTCTTCATCACTTGAAAGAGGAGGCAGAACTCTGGGGTCAGCCTTCCAATGCAGTTCCACATCAGGATGTTTATGATAATCCATTAACCAAACTCTGGAGAGTCCTCTAGGCTGCCCTTCTTTTTGCTTTTTTAGTTCTAATTCTTTACCATTATCACTCCAGAAAACAAAATAACCATCTGGAATTTCCTTGCCATTTTTTGCAGTGAGCCCTACGGTAATCATCTGCTCATCATTAGAATTTCTACTGGCCATCTGGGATATTTCTCCCTCTTTATCTTTTCCTACAGCAGTAATATTTTGATTAAATTCCTTATGTTCAGTATAATCCCATATTTTCTCTCCTCTACTGTTATAGTAATTTTTATATTCTGTCTGGCTGAGAGAAACACCATATTTAATGGATAAATAAGATGCTACCTGCTGCATTTCCATAGGGGAAAGCACTCGGTCATAAAGTAATATTTCTCCAATATATCCAGAAAATTCTTCAAGTGGCAGATGAGCTATTTTACCTGCTAAATGAAGTTCGTACTGAGAAGATTTATTTGGGGTATTATTTTCCTTGGACTCTAGATTTTTATAATGCTGGTAATAATGAATTTTTACCTTGTCTCTATTTCCCTGCGGATAGCTGCTGTACATGGTTTTTTCCATATCAGCAAAACGACGGTTGGTCGCTACTAGTTTATACTGAGCAGCAGATGTATTTAAAAGAGACCATAAAGGATATTCTCCCTCGTTTTTTTCTCCTTTATAAACTACAAAAAGTGAGTAATGTTCTGCTGCAGATTTTTCTAAAGGCAGAGAAATTGTTTTTCCTTCTTTAATGTAAAAAACAGGATTTCCATTGATGCTAAGCCCTTCTGCTTTATCAAAATGAATTTCCTGTCCTTTTATTTTTTCTTTTACTTGTGTTTTCCCTTTTTCCTTTTCGGTTTTTATCCAGTAGAGCGGAGTGGGAACTCCTGAAGGATATTTTTCTTGTGCATAAACCCTATAAAAGGAAAGTAAAACTCCTAGTGAAAAATAAAGTTTCCTCATATTTTTCGTATATTTTAAAAGTTATTGTATCCGTCAAAAGTAAAGCGGTAACCGATATTGAGAAAAAAAGCATTGACCTTATTGTTCTGCTCTCGGTAGCGGTGTCCATTTTGCTGAGTTTCCAAAGCGTCTGACAATCCCAAATGATAACGGATGCCTATATTTAGTTTATTATCAAACTCATAACCGATACCCATACCTAAATGGAAATAGTCTTTCCCTTCCAATGACTGTTTTAAAACATTCTGTACCACAGCATCAGGCTCAAAATAAACACCCGACCTCTTGGACATCTCTGATCCATTGGAACGGTATTCCAAAACATCTTTATCTAAATTAAAGTTAAAATAAGGACCTGCTCCTGCATAAAAACCTTCTGTAAAGTAAAACTTTACCATAAACCCTGCATTGAGGCTATGATAAGGAAATTTAAGGGTATAGTTTAGTCCGTTGGTGTCGGTATATTCAAGTTGTCCAGGCTGGTAGGAATAGTAGAGTTCAGGCTGAAAACTGATTCTCACTTCAGGATAGTACCAGTTTAAGAAAGCACCTGCTCCATAGCCAAATTTATAGGGTTCTTTTATGGTATAACCTGCATACATATTATCAGGGATAAGTACCTTTTCAATGTTGGTGATTTTAGAATACATTCCTCCTGCAAATACACCATAAGTAATTCTTCTTTCTGAACGCTGTCCATATGCTGCTGAAGCAGAAATCAGCAACAACAAAAATCCTATTTTTTTCATTTCTTTTTACCAATTATGAAAACTATATCCTACAGAGAGACTTAGATAAGAGTTACGATTAGTGTTTTCCAAAAATTGAAAAGAAGTCACTCTATTTCCTATCATATCTCCCACACCAAGATAATATCTTAAATCAAAATGGAAATTATCCTCAAGTTCATATCCTAAGGAAAAGCTCAAATTAAAATCATCCTTCCCCACAATTCCTTCTCTATAGAACTGGCGAAAATTGGTATCATAGAGACCATTACGCTCATTGGAGTTATAACTTATTGCATGTGGAGTAAGATTTTTAGAATAGAAAGCTCCTATGCCTATATTTAACCCTAAGAAAGGATATACCTTAAAAATTCCACCAAGCATTAAATATGAATACCTAAGCCCTAGTTTGTAACTACTGCCTGTGGTTTCGTTGTTGTAGTTTACTTCTGCTCCTGAATAACGAAATAATAGCTCAGGCTGAATAGCAACTCTGGAAGCAGGAAGTTTATAATTTAAAAAAAGACCACCTTCAACTCCAAAAACGCCCTTACTTGTAATATCAAACAATTGCCGATTGTTTTCCCTACCAATAAGCATCTCTGGAAGATTGGTAATACGGGAATGCAAAGCACCAAGTTTCAGACCATAGGTTAAGTTATCTAAATACTGACCTTTGGATAGCCCAGAAATTAGCAATAGCATTAAACCCAGTTTCTTCATCTTCTATTTGAATATTTATTTAACAAAATTTTAACATTCGCAAATGTATAGGCTTTAATATTTCTGTGCAATATGATTTTTATCATAGTTGGTATTTGGGTTCAGAAATACAAAGAATAATCAAAATATAGGATATAATCATTTAAGAGTTATTATAATTTAAAATCTATATATCAAGTATTTAACCTATTTATTTTAAATAATTTATTTTTTAATTGGAATAATTAAAATAAATAACTAATTTATTTGTTATGTTTGGAAAAATTTTTATTTTTGGCAAAACAAGTAATAAATAACTAATATGTCTGATAATATATTTGGATTAGATGTTTTATTAAAACAAGAAGAAACGGGATTAGTGCGCTACAGTAGTCGTATGTATGAAAAAGATTGGGATAGATTGATTAATCTTAGAAGGTACAAAGTAGTAGAACTAGGAGATCGTTCTTATAACAACACATCTGCGATAGAAGAAGCAGTAGAAATTTTGCAGTCAAAATACGATATTCCTCGTGGCGAAACTCCCACAAAACTGGTTAGTGGTCGTCGTGGAAGAGAGGTAAAACATAAGAGCAAAGATACTTCCATCATGCTGAGTAAAGAAACCGTTGATTACATTAAAGATTTTTTGGCATATAAAGCATATGTTCAAGGAGATATAGGTTATACCCGAATGAAATTTTTTGAAGAAGTAATGAATGTTTTAGAGGAGAAATATAATCTTTCAAAATGAGTTCAGTATATCACAGATATGAAGCTGCTGTGAAGTTATCCAATGGCAGGGTAGTCATATATCATAATATTAATACAGGGCTAAAAAAATTTCATCGATTTTTATGCGAAAAGTTTGAAAATCCTGATAGGTGGGTTTCATACTCTGTGAGGCGAAAGGATAATAAAGAAATTATTGGAAAATATAAAAACTCTGTTATAGGAAAGGAACAATGGGCTGTCACCATTTTTACTGCCACCATGGATAATGAAAAGAGGACAGGAGCTTTTATTCCAATAATATATGAAAGAAATGGCAACGAGATTACAAGAAATATGTTTGTTGCTAATAAGACAATTATCAAAAGAAATTCCCTTCTTATTACAATTCCAGAATGGCTATTTGATAAGATATTGGCTGAATCCAAGAAGGAATTATCAGCTTATTATCAAAAAGAGAAACATCAATCTTTTATTTCAGAAATGACACTGAGTGATAAAATGTTTTTTTTAAAAGAGAAAGTGATAACAGAGAGTATACCAGGAACAGAACCAGAACAAGATTATCCATAAAAAAACCGCACGAATCAAATAGATTGGCGGCTTAATTAAGATTTCGTAGAAATCATTTTTGCAATACAAATATATAAAATTTCCATGGAAAAAAGAGAGATTTTAAAAACAAAAATAGAGGAAATTAATTATGATATTATCCAAGAATTTAAGGATAATCCAAATATTCGTACAATCCTTTATACAGAGAGACTTTATAGTTTCATGAGAAAAAAGGATTTGACTCTCTTACCTACCAAAATAATTAATGTAATTCTTAGTGCGGTCAAAGATGAGCAGCAGAAGTATATCAAAGAAGCGTCTCTACCTGGAATAATTGTAGAAACTCCTGTTAGACAAATGAGCTTTGAAGATATTTTTCAGGACTGGGCAGAAAACACAAGAGCTAGGTTTACAGTGAATTTCAAATCGATAAAACTTGATAAAGACATAAAAAACAGAGAGCTTTTCGAGGCATTTATCTATTTATCAAACCTTAACTGGCAAATCATCAATGATGTAGAAACAGGGGATGTGGAGCTGGTACCTTTCATAGAAGCGGTAAAATGGAATAAAAATAAACAATATATACAGTTCAATATGCATAAAAAAACAATGGAAAGTTTATTGGACATGAGTAAATTTTTAAAATTAGAAAATGATTTCGTAATGAATTTGAAAAGTGCAAAAACATTATCTTTCATCTTCTGGTTATCTAAATTCATCCCGTACAATGGGACAACAATAAGTATACAAAAATTTGTAGAAGAAATGAATCTTACTAGTAGTTATCCTTCTAAAATTGATGAATATCTGAAAAGAATTCGTGCAGAAATTAATAGTGGAAATTATGCCTATGGATTTAATTATTCATTTGAAAACAAAAATATAAAGTTTCAATTATATTATAAAAAAGA
>JABCOA020000108.1 GCA_013333875.2 Flavobacteriaceae bacterium
AATTCGTAAAAAGAATTATTTAATAATGAAAAAAGTATTTTATCTAAAAACATGCAGCACCTGCAAGAGAATAATGTCTGAATTTGACCTTACAGACTGGGAAATCAGAGAACTGAAATCCGAGAATGTAACCAGCGAAGAACTTCAGGAAATGTACAAAATCACAGGAAGTTATGAGGCGCTTTTTAGTAAAAAATCTACACAGATAAAGGCAAGAGAAATAGATGTGAAAACGCTGAAAGAAGAGGATTTCAGGGACTTGATTTTAGACCATTATAGTTTTCTGAAACGCCCTGTTTTTCTTACCAAAAAAGAAATTTTCGTGGGAAGTGAGAAGAAAAATTTAGAAAACCTAAAAATATTCTTTGAAAATAAAAACGATACAAAATAAAAGTGGAAATAATTTAATTTGATTAACTTTGTAAAAAATTGAATAAAAATGGAAAAACTTTCTGATAGACTCAATAGACTGAGCTATTCCAAGACTTTTGTGATGACTAATAAGGCTAGAGAAATGAAAAGTCAGGGAATAGATGTGATAAGCCTTACACTGGGAGAGCCTGATTTTGATGTTCCAGATAATATCAAACAAGCGGCGATAGATGCTATTCACCAAAATTACAGCCACTATTCGCCTGTTACAGGGTTTTTAGAACTTCGTGAGGCAGTTTGTAAAAAACTAAAAAGAGATAATAATCTTGACTACAAACCAAACCAAATCTGCGTTTCTAACGGAGCGAAACAGTCTATTTTCAATGTATTAGCTTCTGTTGTAAATGATGGTGATGAAGTTATCTTACCAACGCCATATTGGGTAAGTTATGATGAAATGGTAAAAATGATGGGCGGTGTTTCTGTTTTTGTCAATACAACGATAGATACAGATTTCAAGATGACAGCGGTTCAGCTGGAAGCAGCGATTACTCCTAAAACTAAGGCGTTGTTATTCAGTTCTCCATGTAACCCTTCTGGAAGTTTCTACGAAAGAGAAGAATTGGAAGCTATCGCAAATGTTATCGCAAAATATCCACAAATTACCATTATTTCTGATGAAATCTACGAATTTATCAATTATGGTGGAAAACACACATCTATAGCAGAGTTCCCGCAAGTGTATGAGCAGACTGCTGTAATCAACGGAATGTCAAAGGCTTTCGCGATGACAGGATGGAGAATAGGTTATTCTGCGTGTCCTACTTGGCTTGCTGCCGCTTGTGACAAGGTGCAGGGACAGATGACTTCTGGAGCGAATACTATCGCGCAGAGAGCTTCTATCACAGCATTAGAAACCAATCCTTCTGAATACAAATACATGATTGATAGCTTTGAAAAGAGAAGAGAACTGGTTTTCAATCTTTTAAAAGAAATAAAAGGTTTCAAAATCAACAAACCAAAAGGAGCTTTTTATATGTTCCCAGATATTTCTCACTACATAGGTCAGACTTTGGATGGTGTGAAAATCAATGATTCTGATGATTTTGCGATGTATCTTTTAGAAAAAGCACATGTGGCAACAGTGGGCGGTGTGTCTTTCGGAGACAAAAACTGTATCCGTTTTTCTTACGCGGCTTCAGAAGAGCAGCTGGTAGAGGCTATGAGAAGAATAAAAGAATTATTGAATAAATAAAAATGGAAATTAAAATCCATACGATTGATGACAGAAAAATTGCCGAAATCATATCGGATGATATTGTCTTACAGACTGTTGAGGATGCTGTGGATTTGATAGGTAACATGTCTTATCAAGGGTTTGACAAGCTCATCATTCATGAAGAAAATATGATTTCAGATTTTTTCGAGTTAAAGAATAAAATCGCTGGAAATATCCTTCAAAAGTTTTCTCAATATTCTATGCCTTTAGCTATTATTGGTGATTTTGGGAAATATGAAAGTAAAAGTCTAAATGATTTTATCTTTGAAAGTAACAAAGGAAAGTAAATTAATTTTGTTACTACTATTGAAGATGGATTAAAATAAATTTTATCTAAATAAAATTAACTTCGGCAAGGCATCGCTTTATCGAAGTTTTTTATGTATTTTTGTAAAAATCAATTCTAAAAAATGTCTGTATCACTTATTTTAAAATATTTTCCAGAAATCACAGATGAACAAAAACAGCAGTTTGAAAAACTGGAACAGCTATACACCGAATGGAACGAGAAAATAAATGTCATTTCCCGAAAAGATATGGATGGGCTTTATGAAAAGCACATTCTGCATTCGCTCGGAATTGCCAAAGTAATGCCTTTTGCTGATGGTACAAAGGTGCTGGATGTCGGCACAGGAGGCGGGTTTCCTGGGATTCCGCTGGCTATCCTTTTCCCAGAGGTGAGTTTTACGCTGATAGATTCCATCGGCAAGAAAATAAAAGTGGTAGAAGCTGTTTCAGAGGGACTTGGGCTGAAAAATGTGACCGCAGTGCATGGAAGAGCTGAGAAACTGAAAGAAAAGTTTCATTTTGTAGTGAGCAGGGCTGTTACCCAGATGCCTGAGTTTTTGCGATGGCTAAAGGGAAAATTTGAAAAAGAGCAGTTTAATGAAAAGCACAACGGCGTGCTTTACCTCAAAGGAGGAGATTTGGCGGAGGAATTGGCAGGGCTTCGCTGTGAGATTTTTCAGCTGAAAAATTATTTTGAAGAAGAATTTTTTGATACCAAAAAAGTGGTGTATTTGTCAAAAGGAAATTTTAATTCATAGATGATTGATTGTTAGTTTGTTATAGCTTTTAATTATTGTTTTTGTATAAATAATTGAATATGAAATTTCTCTCAAAAATTATTTCGGAATTATTATCAGAAACTTTGGATTTATCCCAGACTGTAATCGTTTTACCAGGGAAAAGACCCGTAGTTTTTTTGAAACAAATCCTAAAAGAGCAGAAATATGAAGGTTTTTTGCCTGAGTTTTTTACTGTGGATGAATTGATTAAGAAAATATCTGGAAAACAGCATATTCAGGGAATATCTCTGTGGCTTTTTGGGTATGATGTTTATAAGAAAATTTATCCTGAAGAAACTTTGGAAAACTTCCTAAAATGGTTTCCTACTTTGCTGAAAGACTGGGATGATATGCTCAAATTCAGCGAAGAGGACAAAGCCGTTTTGGAATATATGCTAGATGATGAGCGAATTAAAAACTGGGGCGAAACGCTGGGAGATGGAGATAATGCAAGGAAACGAAACCTTAATTTTTGGAAAAAGATGAATGTTTTTTTACCTAAATTAAAGGAAAATCTCCAAGCAAAAGGCTGGGCGACTGATGGGATGATTCATGAAATGGTGAGAGAGAAAATAAGCGATTTCGCAGAGAAAACGGAAACAAAATTTGTTTTTTGTGGTTTCAATGCGCTTACGCCTTTGGAGGAAAAACTGATTCGGGAACTGCTCCAAAAAGGGAAGGCGGAATGCTTTTTCCAAGCGGATGAATACTACATAAAAGACCTAAAACAGGAGGCTGGAAAGTTTCTGAGAAAACATATGCACTGGAAGGAATTTAATGAAAACCGAAAATTCCAGTGGATAGAAAATAGCTTTGGTGAAGAGAAAAACATCAAGGTTTATGAGGTGGCAGGGAATGTAGCCCAAACCAAAATTCTGCCTGAAATTTTACAAGAAATTCCAAAAGAAAATTATTCTAAAACGGCGGTTGTTTTATTAGATGAAAACCTGCTTCTGCCGAGTCTGGACGCGGTGAGTTTTGTGGATAATCTGAATATCACGATGGGATTTCCTATCAAAAATCTTGGTTTCAGCGGGGCAGTTAAGAAACTTTTTTACCTACAAAAACAGCTTGAAAAAAATGATAAATCCTACTATTATTTGGATGTTTTTTCGGTTTTGGAAGAGTTCCCAGATAATGAAGAAGATAAAAAAATAATAGACCAATTCACGGCTAAAATAGAAGATGAAAACATCGTTTATATTTCGAAAAAAATGATGCAGGAGCATTTGGGCAAACTTTCTTATTTTCAGCTTTTTGAGAAAAGAACAGCTGCTGAGCTGCTGGAGGATTTGTCTAATTTCTGTTATCAGTTGAAATTCAGAGAAATAGATGATATTTTATATGAAAATGTTTCTCTTTTTGAAACGACATTTAAGATTCTAAAAAATCATATGAAAGACTATGATTTTGAGATTTCTATAGATGCGCTGGAGGTTTTGATGAATCAGCTTGTCAATTCAGAAAACTTGGATTTTCAGGGCGAACCGCTTGAGGGACTACAGTTTATGGGGCTTTTAGAAACTCGTCTTTTAGATTTTGAAAATATTATTCTGCTTTCTGTAAATGAAGGAAAATTGCCACTGGGGAATACGCAAAATACCTATCTTCCGTTCGATGTGAGAAGGAATTTTGGGCTGAATACTTTTTTGGAAAATGATAGTATTTATGCCTATCATTTCTACCGTTTGCTGCAAAATTCTAAAAATATCTATCTGTTATACAATGCTTTAGGTTCTGGAGTGAATACGGGCGAGAAAAGTAGATTTATCACCCAAATGGAGATGGAAAGTCCTCATAAAATAGAGCATATCGTGATAGAAAACACCTCTGAACCGATTCTGCAGGAGCCAATAATCATAGAAAAAACAGAAAAAGTTTTAGAGAAACTAAATGAATGGAAGAGTAGGATTTCAGCATCGCATTTGATTTCTTATCTCTATAATCCGATTGATTTTTATTTAAATAACATCCTAAAAGCAAGGGAAACGGAGGAGATAGAAGAGGAACTTTCGCAACGAAACTATGGGAATTTGGTGCATTATGCTTTGGAGGAGTTATATAAAGATATAAAAGGTAAAATCCTGAAAGATAGTGATATAGAAGATTTAAAACCAAAAATAGATGAAGCGATTAAGGAGGCGATTTCTAAACTTAAACACCAGCCAGAGCTTTATGAACGAGGAATGAACTATATTCATAAATCTATGGCTGCCAAGGTGGTAGAGCATATTTTGGATTATGATTTAGGTTTAATTAAAGCTGGTAACTATTTAGAAATCATAAGTTTAGAAAATGGTATTAATGCTGAGTTTTTGCCGGATGAAAATGGTGAAAAAATTAACTTTGTCGGTTATATAGACCGTATAGATCGCCTAAATGGGGTGTTGCGAGTGATAGATTTTAAAACAGCAAAAGCTAAAAATCTTTCCGTGAAACCAAAGGAGGAAAAACTTGAAGATTTCATGGGCAGTGCGGACAGCAAACAGGCTTTACAGCTGAGTATTTATGCATATATGGCCTTGCATAACGAAGGTTTTGCGGTCAATCAGCTGCAGTGCGGCATTTGGAGCTTTGCGGAAATAGGGAAGGGTGTTCAGACTTTGAAGATTTATGACAATGAAAATATTGACAATGAGAATGTTAGCGTCTGTATGAATTCCATTAAAAACATTATTTTAGAAATATTAAATCCTGAAATTCCGTTTAAAGAAAACTAAAATGAATCAAAATATATCTCTGACCATAGATTTTGTAAAGAAAACCTTGGAAGGAGCAGAGGCAGGGCATGATTGGTTTCATACCGAGCGGGTTTGGCGACTTGCAAAACTCATTGCCAAAACAGAAAACTGCAATCAAGAAATTGTGGAAATTTCGGCTTTATTACACGATATTGCTGACCCTAAATTTCATAACGGAGATGAAACTTTGGCTCTTGATATTTCGGAGAAATTCCTCAATGAAATAGGGATGGAAGCTCAGGTAATAGAGCAGATTTTGTTTGTTATCAAACATATATCCTTTAAAAATAAAGGCGAAACGCTAGAAAAAACCAAAGAGCTTGAAATTGTGCAGGATGCGGATAGACTGGATGCGATGGGGGCTATCGGGATAGCGCGGACTTTTAATTTTGGAGGGTATAAAAATAATCCGATTTACAATCCTGATATTCAGCCGAATATCCATCAGGCCAAGGAAGAATATAAAAAATCCAACGGCACGACAATCAATCATTTTTATGAAAAACTGCTCCTGCTGAAAAACCTCATGAATACCGATAAAGGCAGGGAATTAGCAGAGGAAAGGCATAGTTTTATGCTGGTGTTTTTGGAGCAGTTTTATAAAGAATGGGATTCAGGGTTAGATGTTTGATTCTATTTTGTTTAGAAAAGTATTGAAAATCAATACACTTTCGCTGAATTTATCAAAAATTTTATTTGAAATATGCGGAAGTTCGTTTTCTAAAAAATAAATTCTATCTGATTGATTATCAAAGAATAATAAAACATTGGTGTTTTTGCCTTCGGAGAGCATTTCTGATTCGACTTCGGAAATGATGTATTTCCTGCTGAAGTTTTTGATAATCTCCAAGAGTTCCTCTTCTAAAAAGGAATTCCAATCATTTATCTTGTGTTCTTCTGTGTGAAAAGTGATGCTGAGTATCGCCATTTTTGTGAAATTTTTAACTTAATTTTTTTTGTAAAAGTAATCAAATTTTCATAAATTGCCATGTTATTTATTTCTCATCGCAGAAAAGAAAAATAGATGTAAATAGTGGTGCATAAAGCACTGATTCATATAACTTTAATAAAAATAAATGAACGCAGGAGAAAAGTTAATTCCTATCAACATTGTTGATGAAATGAAGTCCTCTTACATAGACTATTCGATGTCGGTGATTGTTTCCCGTGCATTGCCTGATGTAAGAGATGGTCTGAAACCCGTTCACAGAAGGGTTCTGTATGGTATGTATGATTTGGGAGTTTTTTCCAATAAAAAACATTTGAAATCAGCCAGAATCGTAGGGGATGTTTTGGGTAAATACCACCCTCACGGAGACAGCTCTGTATATGATGCTATGGTGCGTATGGCGCAGCCGTGGAGCTTGAGATACCCTATGGTCGATGGACAGGGGAACTTCGGTTCTATGGATGGTGATCCGCCAGCAGCGATGCGTTATACGGAAGCAAGGCTGAAAAAAATCTCAGATGAAATTCTTTCTGATTTAGATAAAGAAACGGTTGATTTTCAGAATAACTTTGATGATACAACCAAAGAGCCTACAGTTCTTCCTACGAGAATTCCTACACTTTTAGTAAACGGAAGTTCGGGTATCGCGGTAGGGATGGCTACCAATATGGCTCCGCATAACCTTAGCGAGAGTATAGATGCTATCTGTGCGTATATTGATAACAGAGATATTACCATAGATGAACTGATGAAACACATCATCGCTCCAGATTTCCCTACAGGAGGGATTATCTATGGCTATGATGGTGTGAGAGATGCTTTCCATACAGGGCGAGGGCGAGTGGTGCTGAGAGGAAAAGTGAAATTTGAGGAAATAGGAAACCGAAATGCTATCGTAGTAACAGAGGTGCCTTATCAAGTGAATAAGGCAGATATGATAGAGCGAACAGCAGAACTAGTAAAAGAGGATAAAATACCAGGGATTTATGAAATCCGTGATGAATCTGACAGAGAGGGGCTTCGTGTGGTTTATGAATTGAAAAACGATGCGATTCCAAATGTGGTGCTTAACCTATTATATAAGTATACAGCTCTGCAGACTTCTTTTAGTATCAATAATATTGCGCTGGTTGGTGGAAGACCACAACAGCTTAATTTAAAGGATATTATCTACAATTTCGTAGAGCATAGACATGATGTAGTAACACGAAGAACAGAATACGAGCTGAAAAAAGCAAAAGAAAGAGCTCATATTTTGGAGGGGTATATGAAGGTGATTGCTACTCAGGATACGCTGGATAAGGCGATAGTGATTATTAGACACAGTGCCAATCCACAAGCAGCGAAAGAAGGTTTGATAGCAGAATTTGAACTTTCTGAAATTCAAGCTCAAGCTATTCTTGATTTAAGACTTGCTCGTCTTACAGGAATGGAATTGGATAAAATTCGTGATGAATACGAGGAAATCATGAAGATTATCGCTGATTTAGAAGATATCCTATCTAATGAGGGCAGAAGATTTGAGATTATAAAGAATGAGCTTCTTGAAATAAAAGAGAAATACGGAGACGAAAGAAAATCAGAAATTGACTATTCAGGCGGTGAGATGTCCATAGAAGACATTATTCCAAACGAGCAGGTGGTGCTTACGATTTCTCACGCAGGATACATTAAGAGAACTCTGCTTTCTGAATACAAAGTGCAGTCTAGGGGAGGTGTAGGTAATAAAGCCGCAACGACCCGTGATGAAGACTTCTTGGAATACATCGTATCTGCTACCAACCACCAGTATATGATGTTCTTCACAGAGAAAGGAAAATGCTATTGGCTGCGCGTATTCGAAATTCCAGAAGGCTCTAAAACAGCCAAAGGAAGGGCTGTTCAGAACCTTATCAACATTGAGCCAGATGATAAAATCAAGGCGTACATCAGAACCAATGACCTGAAAGATGTAGACTATGTAGACAGCATGTATGTGGTGATGGTTACCAAAAATGGTGTTATCAAGAAAACATCATTGGAGGCGTATTCTAGACCGAGAGTAAATGGGGTAAATGCCATAGAAATTCGTGAAGACGACCAGCTTTTAGAAGCAAGACTGACCACAGGTGAGTCTGAAATCATGATTGCTACTAAAAATGGTAAATGTATCCGTTTCCCAGAGGAAAAAGTAAGAGCTGTGGGAAGAACTTCTATCGGGGTGAGAGGTATCACATTAGAGGACAATGACGAAGTAATCGGTATGATTATCGCTAATGATTTGGAGAAAGAATCTGTTTTGGTTGTTTCTGAAAAAGGCTATGGTAAGAGAACCGCAGTGGAGGATTACAGAGTTACCAACAGAGGTGGAAAAGGAGTTATCACCCTGAATATCACTGAAAAAACAGGTAAACTTATCGCGATACAAAATGTAACAGATGAAGATGGTCTGATGATTATCAATAAATCTGGTGTGGCTATCCGTATGGCTGTGGAAGAACTCCGCGTGATGGGAAGAAACACCCAAGGAGTGAAACTTATCAACCTCAAAGGAAGTGATGAAATCGCGGCGGTGGCGAAAGTAGAAATGGATAAAGATGTGGAAGATGCTGAAGGGCAAACTGAGGAAGGTGAAAACACCGACAACACAGAAAATGTTTCAGAATAGAATTAAATAAAAAATTATCATTAACATGAAAAAAATAGTTTTAAGTTTAGCATTAGTGAGTGCGTCATTCGCTTTTGCACAGAAAAAAGAAATCCAAAACGCTTCTAAAGCGATAGAAAAAAACGATATAGCAGCAGCTAAAGCAGAAATTTCAAAGGCTGAAGGTCTATTGAACGACCAGCTGTATCTGCTCGAACCATCAGTTTTGGAAGAATATTATTACGCGAAAGGAGTTTTATTGATAAAAGAAGGAAAAACGAGAGAAGGAGCTGCTCTTTTAGGGAAAATCGCAGATTTAAAAACGATTTATACAGGTAAAAACAGCGACAAAAAGAAAGTATACTTTGCAGGAAAAGAAGCTGCTGAAAAAAGTGGAATACAGGGATTAAAAGTTGAAAATTACACTCCAAAAACTACTGAAAAAGTAAATAGTTTTGTAAATCCGCTTTTGAAATCTGCAAGTGATGAAGCTTACAAAGCTTATCAAGCTAAAAACTACAACAAAGCAGCAGAAAAATACGAAGAAGTATACAACTTACTGAAAGCCGTAGGAAACGAGGATAAAACTTATCTTTATTACGCAGGGATAAACTATCAAGCGGCTGGAAAAAATAATGAAGCGATAGATATTTATAACAGTTTGATTAATAGTGGATATACAGGAGTTACAACTCAGTATTTGGCGACAGATGTGAAAACTGGGCAGGTTCAGTCTTTTGATAAAAACTCCTTTGAATTGATTAAAAAATCTGGTTCAAATGAATACAAAGACCTAAAAACTCAATCAACTCCAAGTGTAGAACTAGAGCTATATGAATCAAACATAAGACTTTTGGTGGATGCTGCAAGATATGATGAAGCTTTGGTTTTGATAGAAAAAGGACTTAAAAAATTCCCTAACAATCAGAGATTGTCAGAATTACAAGGAGTTGCTTATTACAGATCTGGAAAAACTTCAGAATTTATCCAAAACCTTAAAAATCAAGTTGCTAAAAACCCTAATGACAAAGAATCTTGGTATAATTTAGGATTCTTACAAAGTCAAGATAATGCTACTTTGGCGGATGCTGAAAAATCATTCAAAAAGGCATTAGAGATTGATGGAAACTATGTTTTGGCGCTGCAAGGTTTGGCTTATGCTGTTCATTTAAAGGATGATGAAAAGACATTGGAGCAAATCCGAGCTTTCCAAAAAGCAAAGAAAATCAATGAAATGAATAAATTGATGGAAAAGAGAAGAGAGACCTTCAAAAAAGCTCTTCCTTACCTTGAAAAATGGCATTCCATTGAGCCTAAAAATGTAGAAGTAGTAAGTACTCTGAAAGGAATCTACATGAATTTGGATAATATGGATAAATATAACCATTTCAAGAAGTTAGAAGATTCTTTGAAAAAATAATTTATATAAAATAAGCTCTATTTTTGTAGGGCTTATTTTTTTTAAAATAAAAAACCTTATGAAAAAGATTATTTTATTCCATCTGCTTTGTTTGCTGTCTTCATGCAATGGGCAGGACAAAAAAACTGAAGTAAAAAACGAGCAGATAAAAGCCGAAAAAAAGTTTGATTTCAAACGATTTAATGAAAATAAGAAAAACGGAGAATATATTTATACTGACAGCTTGGGAAATCAGGTGACAGAAATTACTACCAAAAGAGGTTATGGGCGTTATGTGTCTTTAAAAAATGAATTCAATGTAAAATTTCTTTATCATTTCTATTCTACTGGAATCCTAAAAGAAGAAGGTAAAGTTTTTGATGGAGGAGGTTTTCGTATAGGGGTATGGAATTTCTATGATGAAAAGGGCATTCTAACAAAGAGCATAGATTATGACAAACCTTTTGAGAAATATCCATTAGAGAAGGTTTTGGCGTATATGAAAAGCCGTAAAGCAGAATTATTAGGCATGTATACAAGGATATATAGAAAAATTGATGAAAAAGAAGTTCCCATGTGGTATATCAGCTGGGATGCTCATCAGAGAACCAAAGAAGACTGCATCACTATGGTTAATATAGAAATAGATGCTCAAAAAGGCGAAATTGTCAAAGAATACCATTCCTTCTTCTGGGAATACAATAATCCTTATGATAAGGTTCCTGCTCCTATAATTATCTTTGATAAAACCAAAAAATAAGCAATTTTTAATGCTAAAAAAGATTTAAATAATTTTGATTTTTCAAAATAAATATTAACTTTGCAATTCAAAGTTCTTTTTATGGATACTAAAAATTATCAAGAAGATTTATCTCATATTCGCTCTATTATGGAGAAAAGTTCCCGCTTCATCTCTCTGAGTGGACTTTCAGGAGTTTTTGTAGGGATTTTTGCTATTTTGGGAGCGGTGTATGTGTTTTTCGCATTTGAAAGGGAAGGGATTAGCTATTTTGACAGATATCCTAAATTTTATGATTTTAATTTTATATCCGAGCTGATTTTAGTTGCCCTTGTCGTGCTTGTTTTCTCTTTGGCTGCGGCAGTTTTCTTCACAGTGAGAAAGAGTAAAAGAAAAGAACTTCCCATCTGGACTACATCTACTAAACTTCTGATAATCAATTTTTCCATTCCGTTGGTTACTGGGGGAATTTTTTGTCTGGGGCTTCTTTTTCATCATTTTTATGCATTTTTAGCGCCTTGTACATTGATTTTTTATGGATTGTCCCTTATCAATGCCTCTAAATACACTTATTCTGACATCAGATATTTAGGGATTTGTGAGGTGGTTTTAGGTTTGCTCTCATCATTTTTGTTGGGATATGGATTGGTATTCTGGGCGTTAGGATTTGGGGTATTGCATATTATTTATGGGTTTATTTTGTATAAAAAATATCAATAATTTTAGTGAAAATGTTTAATATCAATCAACTCAATAAGGAATTTGAAAGTCGCGTAAGGCTGGGTATTATGTCTGTCCTTATCGTGAATGACTGGGTTGATTTCAGTGAAATGAAAAACCTCCTTAACATCACTGATGGTAACTTGGCAAGCCACAGCACAGCCCTTGAAAAATCAGGATATATAGAGGTGAAAAAAGAATTCGTTGGCAAAAAACCGAAAACTTCCTATCGTGTTACACAATCGGGGAGAGAGGCTTTTAACCAACATATCAATACTTTGGAAAAACTATTGAAAAAATAATTATATTTTTTTATTTTTAAACTTTGAAATACAAAGCTCTTTGAATAGTTAATTTTAAATTTTTAAATATTATGAAAACACATCATTTAATTATGCTGACTACAGCAGTAGCTACAGCGCTTTTTTACAGAGAATATTTTGGCTTAAATGTAGGATTATTAGCTATTTTTCTCAGTGTTATCACTTTGGTAAAAACCCATAAAAAAAGGAAAAACAGAGAGTTTTTTATCATTTTTGCGTTGTCCATTTTGTCGGCTTTTGCTTTTATGTGGTATGGAGATTTCGTTTCGTTTTTGTCGGTTTCTTTTTCCTTGTTGCTTCTGAGATTTAAGTCAAAATATAGAAGGCTCAAAAGTATTCTGGCAGTTCCGATAGCGACGATGAATAATATCGCTTTTCCGTATCGTTTCTTTGATTTTAATACATGGATTATCAGAGATGGAAACTCTAAATTTAATTTCAAATCAATCATTATTTTAGTAATCCCAATTCTGTTTTTCTTATTCTTTTTCTGGATTTACAGCATGGGAAGTTCTATATTTTCAGAAGTTTATCTTTATGAATTGGACATTGACAGCTGTTTTTTTGTGGTGGCTGCTTTGGCATTTTATTTCTCGTTTGGTTATTGGAATTTTTCAGGGGCAAAATATTTCTTGCGCCGAAACCAATTTCTGCAAAATGATTTTTCAGAAAGGGTTAAAAATCAGAAATTTACACCAATGTTAGAGTTTTTAGACCTCGATTCTGAAAGAAAAATAGGCGTACTGACTTTTGTTCTGCTCAATCTTCTTTTGCTGGTTTTTATTTTAGTTTTTAATTATGAACAGTTTTTCCAAGTTGATACAGATAGGCTGGCAAACCTTTCCGCGGACACGCACAACCGTGTAAATGTGGTTATTTTGTCCATTGTGATGGCAGTTTTACTATTGATGCTTTATTTTAGGTCTTATTTTAACTTTGATGATAAATCATTGTTACTTAAAAAGTTAGCCAAAATGTGGATAATTCTTAATTCTCTTCTTGTCCTTTCTGCTCTTATCAAAAATACAGAATACATCTACCACTGGGGGCTTACCTACAAAAGGCTGGGAGTTTATGCATTTCTTATTTTGTCCGTTATTGGTCTGATATTCACTTACTTAAAGATAGAGCATAGAAAAACCAATTATTATCTTTTTAACCAAATGATTTGGTATTTCTACGGAACACTTTTGCTTTGCAGCTTTGTAAACTGGGGTTATTTGGGGACATTTTACAATATAAAAGTTCAGAAAGTAAGTGATTTTGATGCTGTTTATGAATTTGATTTTAATGATTCTCTGCTTTTGGAATATTATCCTGATGAAATTTATTCCACTTATCGTTTTGATTATGTTAAAAGCCAAAAAAAAGATGAAAGATTTTTGTCCAAAGTGCTTTATTATCAATTTATTAACCTTCCTGATGAAAAACCAGCTTCAAGCATAGAATTACTCAATGAAAAACAAAACTAAAATCAATAATTTTTCGTAAATTAGCAGTAAAATTATAAGAAATGTCAAAAAAAGTTTTACTCGCAATATTAGACGGCTGGGGATTGGCTGAAAATCCCGAAGTATGTGCTATTACCAAGGCGCACACGCCGTTTGTGGACAGCTGCTATCAGAAATATCCTCACACTCAGCTGCATGCATCAGGTTTGGAAGTGGGACTTCCCGAAGGACAAATCGGTAATTCCGAAGTGGGACATATGAATTTGGGTGCAGGAAGAGTTGTCTATCAGAACCTTACGAGGCTGAATTTAGCTGTGAAAAATGGCACTTTGGGTAAAGAAAAACCTATCCAAGAGGCATTTTTACATGCACAGAAAAACAATAAAAATGTTCATCTCCTTGGGCTGTTGTCTGATGGCGGTGTTCATTCGCATATCACTCATTTAGAGGCTCTTCTGGACGAAGCCAAAGATTTGGGTTTGAAAAATGTTTTCGTTCATGCCTTTACTGATGGGCGTGACTGCGACCCGCACAGAGGAAAGGTTTTTGTAAAAGAGATTCAGGAATATTTAGCTAAAACCACTGGAAAACTAGCCACTGTCACGGGGCGTTTTTTTGCGATGGATAGGGACAAACGCTGGGAACGAGTGAAAAAAGCCTACGATGCCTTGGTCAATGGAGTGGGGGTAAAAACACAAAATGCGCAGGAAGCGGTTGAAAATTCTTACCGAAATAATGTTTTGGATGAATTTATCGAGCCGATTATCTTAACTGATGAAAATCAAAATCCTGTGGGAAATATTCAGGAAGGCGATGTGGTTATTTTCTACAATTTCCGTACAGACAGAGGTCGTGAACTTACAGAAGTTCTTTCACAGAAGGATTTTCCAGAATTTGGAATGAAAAAACTGAATCTCTATTTTGTGACAATGACCAACTACGACAGGGATTTTCAAAATATTAAAATCGTCTATGATGAAGAAATTATCCACGAAACTCTGGGGGAAGTTTTGGAGAGAGAGGGAAAATCCCAAATCAGAATTGCCGAAACCGAAAAATATCCTCATGTGACATTCTTCTTTTCAGGAGGGCGCGAAACCGAATTTGAAAACGAAAAAAGAATACTCTGCCCAAGTCCTAGGGATGTGAAAACTTATGATTTAAAGCCTGAAATGGCAGCTTTTGATATTCGTAATGCCATCATTCCAGAATTGCAGAAACAGACAGCAGATTTTATTTGCTTAAATTTTGCTAACCCTGATATGGTGGGGCATACAGGCGTTTTTGATGCAGTGGTAAAAGCCTGCGAAGTGGTGGATGAATGCATAAAAGAGGTGGCCAATACAGCCTATGAAAACGGCTACACGGTGCTTATCCTCGCTGACCATGGTAATTCAGACTACATGATAAACGAGGATGGCTCGCCTAATACCAATCATACCACCAGTTTAGTTCCTCTGATAGTAATGGATAAAGACAAAACATGGCAGCTCAAAAGAGGAAAATTGGGCGATGTAGCACCTACCATTCTCCACATTATGGGAATAAAAATTCCTGAAAAAATGACAGGAGAGGTATTGGTTTCATAAAATTTCTTACATTTGCACACTTTTGATTTTTAAAAAATGAGCAATTTAGATAACCTACTGCCTTACGGTTTTGCTTTAATCGTGGCAGTTCCTTTTGTGATATTGCTGAGACAGTTTGTGTTTCAGTTCATTAAGTTGAAAAACAGAGAATTGAGCATTATTTCAGGGAAATCCAATGCACAGATAAGATTGCAGGCGTATGAAAGAATGACTTTGTTTTTGGAAAGAATGAAGCCTTCTAACTTGGTTCAGAAGTTTGACAAGGAATTGGCTGCTGTGGAATTTGTGTTTTTGGTGGAAAAAAATATTATGGAAGAATTTGAGTATAATGCTTCACAACAGCTTTATATCAGCCAAGATTCTTGGAATAATATTTTAAATTCTAAAAATAATGTCCTTCAGCTTCTCCATAAAACTTTGGAAAACAGCCCAAATGCTTCTTTGCAGGAGTTTAAAACTCTATTTTTGATGGGGTATGTGGATGGCGAGGATTATATCTCAGATACTATCCAAAACCTTAGAAATGAAATAAGTAGAATAATTTAAAAATAAATATAGTATAATGATTCCAACTTTTAAAGCACATCCTTGGCATGGAATTTCAGCTGGGGAAAAAGCACCAGATGTAGTTAATGTTTTTGTGGAAATAGTTCCATCAGATACTATTAAATATGAAATCGATAAAGAAAGCGGACATCTAAAAGTAGACAGACCGCAGAAGTTTTCTAATATAATTCCTGCTCTATATGGCTTTGTTCCAAGAACTTACTGCGATGAGAGAGTAAAAGAACTTGCAGTGAAAAGAGGTGCTTCTGACATTACGGAAGGAGACCATGATCCACTAGATATCTGCGTACTGAGCAGCCACAATGTTCCTGTTGGTGGTATTTTGCTGGAAGCAGTGCCAATCGGTGGGTTTAAGATGATAGACAAAGGCGAGGCTGATGATAAAATCGTAGCTGTATTAGTAGGCGACCAGTCTTATGGTCATATCAAAGATATTTCAGAACTTCCTAAGGCTGAAGTAGATAGACTAATGCACTATTTCTTGACTTATAAAAATCTTCCTGGTGAGCCTGTGGCATGTAGAATAGATGAAGTCTATGATGCAAAACACGCAAAAGAAGTTATCAAAGCATCTCAAGAAGATTATCAAGAGAAATATAAAGGATAAAATAATGAAAAATTACTTGGAAAAACTTTCTGAGTAATTTTTTTATTTTTTAATATAAATATTTTGTAAATTGGCTTCCTTAATAAAAAAATAAAATGACTACAATAGAGAAAATTTCAAAACTTCGTCATAAGATGCAGGAGAAAGGTATCAATGCATTCATTGTCTATTCTGCAGACCCGCATATGAGTGAATATCTACCCGAAGAATGGCAGGAACGCACTTGGCTTTCAGGTTTTACAGGTTCTGCTGGTTTTTTGGTCGTAACTAATGAAAAAGCTGCTCTCTGGACAGATGGACGATATTTCGTTCAGGCAGCACAGGAGCTGGAAAATACAGGAATAGAACTGATGAAAGACGGCATAGAGGGCACTCCGAACTATATTGATTGGATAATCTCTCAAACTCCTGAAAATGGAAAAGTAGCTGTAAATGCTCTGGCGACATCTCATCTAAATTGGGAAAGTCTAGAGCAAAAATTGTCTGCAAGAAAAATCCAGCTTGTCAATGAAGCTTTATTAAAGGATATTTGGACAGACAGAGGCGAACCTTCTAAAAATGAAATCTTTGTTCATCCTCTGAAATGGGCAGGTCAGTCTGTTGTAGAAAAGCTAAACGCCATCCGTGCGAAAATGCAGGAAAAAGGCGCTTCTCTGCATGTTATTTCAAGTCTTGATGATGTGGCTTGGACACTAAATTTGCGAGGAAGCGATGTGGACTGTAACCCTGTATTTCTTGGTTATATCCTTGTAACAAAGGATGGAAAAGCTACGCTCTTTGTAGATATAGAAAAACTCAATGATGAAGCCAAAAAACAAATGCAAGAGGCTGAAGTAAGCGTAGTTCCTTACGATGAATTTTTCTCTTATTTAGGTCAATTAAAAAATGAAAAAGTTTTAATTTCACCAAATTGTAACCAAGCGGTTTTCAATGCTTTAAAGGATAAAAACACTTTCGTTCTGTCGGCTGTTCCTGGCAATCTGATGAAAGCCATTAAAAACGAAACCGAATTAGAAGGCTTCCGCACCGTGATGGTTCGTGATGGTGTAGCGATGGTGAGATTCCTCCATTGGCTAAAAAATAATGTAGGGAAAGAGCCTATGACAGAATATTCCATTGGGAAAAAACTGAGAGAATTCCGTGCCGAGGGCGAAAATTTTGTGGGCGAAAGTTTCGGAAGTATCATCGGTTATAAAGGAAATGGCGCTATCGTGCATTATTCCGCAAAAAGCGAAGGAAGCAAGGAAGTTACCAACGAGGGAAGTGTTCTTGTAGATTCTGGCGGACAATATTTGGAAGGAACTACAGACATTACCAGAACATTGGCTTTGGGTAAAGTATCAGCGGAGTTTGTAAAAGACTGCACTTTGGTTCTGAAAGGGATGATTAACCTTTCTTTGGCTCAGTTTCCAAAAGGCACAAGAGGTGTCCAGCTGGATGCTATCGCTCGTCTTCCGCTTTGGAAAGAAGGCAAAGACTATGCACACGGAACGGGGCATGGCGTGGGAAGTTTCATGAATGTGCATGAAGGCCCTCAGAATATCCGAAAAGATATGAATCCGCAGGAGCTTTTAGCAGGGATGGTATGTTCTAACGAGCCAGGGTTTTATGTTGAAAATCAATACGGTATCCGCCATGAGAATTTAGTGGCAGTGAAGGAACTGAGAACCACAGAATACGGCACTTTCTATGGTTTTGAAACCCTTACTCTTTGTCCGTTTTTCAAAGATGTGATAGATGTGGAACTGCTTACCGAACCAGAAAAAGAATGGCTGAACGCCTACCACAAGACTTGCGAGGAGAAATTGGCTCCGCACTTGTCAGGTGAGGTCAAAGAATGGTTCTTAGAATTAGTAAAACCAATATAAAATAAAAATCTCTTTTCCTGCTCAATGGAAAGGGGATTTTTTCATCTAAATTACTACCTTTGTGAGGTAAAATATTATCATAATGCCACAGCAGTTTTTAGGAAATAAAGAATTTTTAACGAAAGATATAGAGGTTTTTGCGAGTTGTCCTAGTAATATAGCCCTTATCAAATATTGGGGGAAATATGAAGGGCAGATTCCAGCAAATCCCAGCATCAGTTTTACGCTTAGTAATTGTAAAACAGAGACTAAAATGATTTTTAGATCAGGTGAAAAATTTTCAATCAAAACCTTTTTGGCTGGAAAAGAAGAAACCAAATTTTCAGAGAAAATAGAAAAATATTTCCGAAACATAGAAAAATATCTTCCTTGGATTTTGCAGGGGAGTTTTGTCATTGAGACCGAAAATACTTTCCCGCATAGTTCTGGAATTGCCAGTTCTGCATCAGGTTTTGGGGCTATAGCTAAATGTCTTATGGAGATGGATAAAGCGTTTTCTGGGAAAGATTTTTTTGATGTCAAAAAAGCCTCATTTTTGGCTCGTCTGGGGAGCGGAAGTGCCTGCCGAAGCGTTTATGACGGGCTGGTAGTCTGGGGCGAGGTGAATGAAGTGGAGGGAAGTTCTGACTTGTATGCTGTGAAATATCCCAATGAGGAAATTCATCCGATATTTAGGGATTTTAATGATTATGTTCTGCTGATTCACGAAGGGCAAAAGTCTGTGAGTTCCACCGTGGGGCATGGGCTGATGAATACCAATCCCTATGCAGAACGCCGTTTTCAGGAGGCGAGAGAGAACTTTGTTCCGATGAAGGAAATATTGAAATCAGGTGATTTACAGGTTTTTATGAAATTGGTGGAGCATGAGGCGCTTACACTTCATGCGATGATGATGATGAGCGCCCCTGCTTTTATTCTGATGCAGACAGGTACTTTGCAGGTAATCAATAGGGTTTGGGAATTTAGAAAGGAAACCAATCTGCCTCTTTTCTTCACTTTGGATGCTGGAGCGAATGTACATCTGCTTTTCCCAAGCGAAAAAAAGGCGGAAATCTCTAATTTCATAGAAACAGAGCTTTTACAATACACGCAGAATGGCGGAATTGTAAGGGATTTCATGAAATTTTAATCCAAAATAATATGAAAAGGAATAGGTTTTTACTGCTGAATTATGTTTTCGTAGTAAGCATAATTTTATTATTTATCAATGACCATTTTTTGAAATTGTATTTTCATAATTGGTTTACAGGTAAATTTTCAGACTTTTTGGGAATGATTATTTTTCCATTGTTTTTGGCTTATATTTTCCCAAGATTGAGAACTTTTTCCGTTTTCGTTAGTTTTATTTTATTCATATTTTGGAAATCTCCATTTTCTGAAGGTTTTATCGATTTTTACAATCAGATTTCTCCCATTGCTGTGGCTCGTGTGGTCGATTATACAGATTTCATCGCCTTTGTATTTTTGGTAATTCCTTTTCTTTTGATAAAGTATGATGCTTTGCTTCAGCCTTTGAAAATAAGAAAAATAAGCCCTGCACTGGTGCTTGTTCCTTCGGTTTTTGTGATGATGGCAACTTCTCCGCCGCTGTATTATAGATATGGTTCGGATGGGATGGTGTTATTCAACGATTATTCTTTTAAAATATCGAAAAGTAAAACAGAAGCTTTGGATGAGTTGAAAAACAGGAATATTTTGTTTAAAAAAGATACACTGATGATTATTAAAAGAAATAATATAAGCAGCGAAAGTCTGATTATGAACGGAACTGACCTAAAAACGCTGGAAGTAGATAAGGAAATCCTGAAAAAGGAACTGGAAAGAAAAATACAATTTTATGATTATTACATCATAGACAGCCTAAAAATAGGAGATGAAACACTGAAAGATATAAGATTTGAGCTCGAGGAATTAAGCAAATCAAAAGTAAAAATAATCCTGAAATCAGTCGTATTAGAGGAGCGAAATACGAATCATAAAAAATTACAAAGAAAATTCAGAAAAATTTATAGAGAACTTCTGAAAAAAGAATTTTTAAATAAAAATTATAAACAAAACTAACCATTTAACCCATGAAAATAGGAATATTAGGAGGCGGACAGCTCGGCAGGATGCTTATACAAGAGGCTTTGAAGTACGATGATGAATTCTATACACTAGACCCAAGTTCTGACTGCCCATGCGCAGGGATATCATACTTTACAAAAGGTGACTTTAATGATTATCAGACTGTTATAGATTTTGGGAAGGATAAAGATGTTCTTACAATAGAGATAGAGCATGTGAATGTCCAAGCGCTGGAAGATTTACAGAAACAAGGAATAAAAATCATTCCAAGTCCTAGTGCTGTCAAAATCATTCAGCAGAAAATACTACAGAAAGAATTTTATCAAAAAAACGAAATCCCAAGTCCTGATTTTCAGGTTATTCGAAATAAATCGGAAGTGAATTTTCCTTTGCCTTTTGTTCAAAAACTAAATACTGGCGGCTATGATGGAAAGGGCGTTCAGGTGATTCG